>JBBQDW010000009.1:0-28628 GCA_038320085.1 Candidatus Humimicrobiales bacterium | reverse complement strand
CCAGGATCATCTGGACTACCATGAAAGTATGGACAATTATTTTGAAGTAAAAAGCAGGCTTTTTTTAAAAAACCGGCGAAATATTTTCGGGGGTAAAGGCGCTGCAATAAATATTGACGATCCATACGGCCTTAGCCTTAGCAGGATAACTGATTTAAATACAATCACATTTGGCATAAATAACACGCACGCAAATATTTCTGCTGAAGGCATAAGAAACTCAATAAACGGCATTGAAATGACAGTAAAACTATCTGGTTTTAATTCTAAAAACACTAAAAATTTTACCAGTTTTCCTGTAAAATCCTTGCTTTGCGGATATTTCAATATTTATAATATTTTAGGGGCAATAAGCTTAAGTCTGATGGCCGGCATCGATATAGATGTTATTTGCAGAGGGGTATTGTCGATGACAGGTATAAGCGGAAGGTTTGAAAAAGTAAATACTGCAAAAAAAATAAATGTAATTGTGGATTATGCGCATACTCCTGACGGACTTGAAAATGTTTTAAAGACTGCAAGTGCCTTAAAGCCTGAAGGCGGAAGGCTTGTGTCAGTTTTCGGATGTGGAGGCGACAGGGATAAGAAAAAGAGGAAGATAATGGGAAGCATTTCTGCCGGACTTGCAGATTTTACAATTATCACCTCTGACAACCCAAGGACCGAGGATCCTGACAGTATAATTTCAATGGTTGAAGAGGGCTTTAAGGAAAACAGTTTAGAGGGTTATGAAAAGATCCCTGACAGAAAGATGGCTATTATTAAGGCCCTGGAAATGTCGGGGGAAAAAGATATCGTCCTGATAGCAGGCAAGGGCCATGAAAATTACCAGGAATTTGCGGATAGAAAAATCCACTTCAGCGACCAGGAAGTTGTAAGGGAATGGGACAATTGCAAGGGAATGGGACAATAAGTGAAGACAGGCAAAAAAATAAGTATAAAAAAATTATTGGAATGGTCAGGTTCTGAACCGGTCAGCGGCCCTGGAAATAATGCCGGGCCCATAAAATCTATAGGCTCCATTTCAACTGATTCAAGGACCATACAAAAAGGGGATTTTTATGTGCCTGTTACGGGGCCAAATTTTGACGGCCATGATTTTATTGAAGAATGTATTACAAAAGGATGCAGCGGATTTGTAATAGAGGACCGTCATATAAAAGAATTGGAAAAGTTGAAAAATAAAATTGACGGACTTTGGTGGGACAGGCTTGTGATACTTAAGTCCAAAGATAATATGTCTTTTCTTCTAAATCTTTCGGCAGGATACATCAGGCAGTTTAACCCAATAATAATAGGCATAACTGGCAGCGCCGGTAAAACGACGACCAAAGATTTTATCGTAAATATCCTTAAAGACAGTTTTAATATTAAATTTACTGCAAAAAACAACAATACTGAAATCGGGATCGCTGCATCAATACTGGAAATTGATAAAATGACACAGTTTTTTATTGCTGAGCTTGGCATGAGGGCCAAGGGCCAAATTGGGATGCTTTCAGAAATCATTAACCTGGACATTGGGGCCATTACAGCAATTGGACCCGCCCACCTTGAATTTTTTAATAATGTTGAGGAAATTGCATTGGCAAAAGCTGAAATGGCAGGATTTTTAACAAAAAAAAACGGGGTGCTGTTTTTAAATAATGACGACGAATGGACAGAATTTATTTCCCGCAGTGTGTCCTGCAGGATTTTAAGATTCGGCAGAAATAATCGGATGGATTATAATTTTGTTGAGGGTGCGCCGGATAGCATAGGGCTGTACCCATTTGATTTTTATAAAAAAGATAAAAAACTAACCGGTATAAATATGCCTGTTCCAGGGTTTCATAACGTCTATAATGCTTGCTGCGCAGCCGCTGTCTGCTCATACCTTGGGCTCGACCCTAAAATGATAAAATACGGTTTGGAAAATGCGGAACTGCAAAAAAATCGAATGCGGGTACTCAGGCATAAGGAAATGATAATAATAAATGATTGTTACAACGCCAATCCGCTTTCAATGAAAAGAGCCATAGATACTTTAAAAATTGTTTCCTGCAGCAACGTTTCGTCCGGCAGCAATATAAGAAGCGTGGCAATCCTTGCCGATATGTTTGAACTCGGGCCCGATTCTGCAGATCTCCACTTTGAGACAGGAAAATATTTATCAGAAAATAATGTCGATGTTTTGATTGCCTGCGGAGAACTTGCAGAAAATATTTGCAGTGGTTTTTCAGCCCGTGACGGCAAGCCGGCGGAATTGGCTTTAGAAAATGTTTCATTTAAGAAAAAAGATTACTATTATTTTAAAGACAAAAAGCAACTTTTGGAGAATTTGAGCAATATCTTAAAAAAGGATGACGCAATATTAGTCAAAGGCTCCAGGGGAAATAAACTTGAAGACATTATAGATTATTTATTAAAGGCTTAAAAAAATAAACCGGTTGAAAGCTTAAAATAAACCGTATGAAAGCTTAAAATAACCGGGTGAAGGCTTAAAATAGAATAAACCGGGCGAAAGCTTAAAATAGAATAAACCGGGCGAAAGCTTAAAAAAATATACTGAGTGAAGGCTAAATAAAAATGAACTGGATTTTTACGGCAATTATTATGGGGGGTCTTATCTCTCTTGCGCTGACTCCGCTATTTATCAGGTTTCAGAAAAATCGGCATATGGGGCAGAGGATACGAACTGACGGACCGCAGTCCCACAGTATAAAAGCAGGCACACCTACGATGGGCGGTGTAGTTTTTATTTCTGCAGCACTCATTTCGTATACTGCAGTAATACTGCTAAAATATTTCAGGTACGGAGACTATTCTTTGGAAGGCGCATTTGCTGCCTCCATGTTTCTTTTTTGCGGACTCATAGGTTTTATTGATGATTATATTGCGTTAAAGAAAAAAAGGAACCTGGGGCTGAGGGGCTGGGTTAAAATCGGGCTCCTTGTTGCGGTCTGTGTTTACTTTGTCCTGATATCCAGGTTTGTCTTAAAACTGGACACCTCTATCAGCATACCTTTAAGTGGCATACAGTTCCAGCTTGGAAACTGGTATTATATTTTTCCCATTCTCATAATCCTGTCAAGTACAAATGCAGTCAACCTTACAGACGGCCTTGACGGGCTTGCTGCCGGCTCTTCTGTAATCGTGCTTGCAGCATTCAGCTTTATAGCTTTTCTTGAGTGGTCGATTCTGCAGGTAACTTACAGCATAGACGTAGCGGTTATATGCGGAGCCGCGCTGGCTGCCTGCGCAGGATTTTTGTGGTGGAACACTGCGCCTGCAGAAATATTTATGGGCGATACCGGCTCCTTCGGACTTGGAGGGCTTATAGCTGCGGTTGCCATAATATTAAAGCAGGAGATTCTTCTTGTGGTAATAGGAGGATTATTTGTACTGGAGGCACTGTCAGTTATTATCCAGGTTTTATGGTTTAAGCTTAAAAGAAAACGGGTATTTAAAATGGCTCCGCTTCATCATCATTTTGAGCTTATGGGATGGCCTGAAATAAAAGTTATCATAAGGTTCTGGATAATAAGCGCTTTGTTTGCCGGCCTGGGTTTCTTTATTTATTATCTTAAATTTATAGATTGATTTACCGGTATCAAAGATTGATTTATTTATAGCAAGCGATTTGCCAAAGATGCCGAATTTGCCGGCGCCGCAGGATTTAGCGAAAGCGCAGTATTTTCCGGCAGCCAAGGATTTGCGCTATGAACTGAAAGTTTAAAAGGGAAAGTCTAAAAAATGCAGACAAATACAATTAGTTTTCTAAGAGACAAAAAGGCTGTCGTTATCGGACTTGGAAAGAGCGGCATCTCGGTAATAAAAAAACTTGTCCCGATTTCCGGGCATGTTGTTGCAATTGATAATAATCCCCTTATTGATGTTGAGCCATCCCTGGAATTTGTAAAAGAAGTAAAAGGTTTTAAGCTGGATATAATACTTGACGCAAAAGCAAATGAAAACATAAAAATCCTGGATGATGCGAAACTTGTCGTTTTAAGTCCGGGAGTTTCAGCCGATGTTGGCATTATTGTCGCGGCTGAAGCCAAAAATATACCGGTATGGAGTGAACTTGAGTTTGGCTGGCAATTACTGAGTGATAAACAGAAGAAGGGTACTGTCGCCGTCACAGGTACAAACGGCAAAACTACGGTTGTCACACTTATTCAAAAAGTTTTTAATGACTGCGGACTGGAAAGTGTAGTGTGCGGAAATATCGGAAACCCCTTAACAGACACAATTGACTCAAAAGATATTTTAGTGCAAAGCGCCGATGCAGCAGCACGGCTCAAGCGAGTAATAGAGGTCAGCAGTTTCCAACTGGAAAAAATAATAGACTTCCATCCGTTTATCTCCATTCTCCTAAACATAACAAGCGACCATATAGACAGGCATTTTTCAATGGAAAGATATGCTGACTTGAAATTTAAGATTTTATTTAATGCATCACCGGGCGACTGGGGGATTTTCAATATTGATGACCGGTATATTGCAGAGGGCCTGAAAAAAAGAAACGACTTCAGGGGCAGAGGTTTAAACATAATAAAATACAGCCTTTGTGACAAACCGGATGCCCGGGTTTACTTTAAAAACAGTAAAATATTTTATAACATAAAAGAAAGCTCTGGCGCCATCGACTTGTCCCATGTCAGGCTTTTAGGGCCCCATAACATTTCAAATATAATGTCTGTAATCAGTGCAGCAAAAATATACGGCCTGAAAGATGATGAAATCGAAGCTTCGCTAAATCGGTTTACACCGCTTGAGCACAGGATAGAGTTTGTTGCAGACGTAAAAGGCGTTAAAGTCTACAATGATTCAAAAGCTACGAATCCTGACGCAACAATAAAGGCGCTGGAAAGTTTCGGCACGCAGGTAACGCTGATTCTTGGCGGCAAAGATAAGGATATGGATTTTACTGTCCTTCTGCCGGTATTAAAAGAAAAGGTACTAAGCCTGGTGCTCATCGGAGAGACAAAACAAAAGATATTAAGTATTATAAACACCGGCCAACGGGATGGGCCGCCGAAAGAAGAAAAAACAGGATATGAAGTGATTGTCTGTGACAGCATGGAAGAAGCAGTTGATAAGGGCCTTGAAATCACCGAAAGCGGAAATATATTGCTTCTTTCCCCGGCCTGCGCAAGTTTTGACATGTTTCTGGATTATAAGGACAGGGGAAATAAATTCAAAAAGTTAGTTCTAGATAAAAAAAGGGCATATGGAAGAGGAAAGTTTTCAAAGATATAATATTTTCAGGTTAAACCTGGAATACTATTTTATATTTATTATCGTATTAATCCTGTCAATCATCGGGATTATTATGGTTTCAAGCTCTTCTATTGCAGTTGGAGAGCGGTATTTCAATGACCCTTACTGGTTTATCAGAAGACAGGTCATATGGTGGATAATTTCTTTTATTGTCTTTCTTATAACTTCGAAGATAAATTACAGATTTTATTCAAAACTTTCGGTTGTTTTTTTACTTATTTCAATCGGATTATTGGCCATTGTTCTCATCCCCGGTGTTTCTCCGGTAGTGGGTGAATCGAGAAGATGGATAAATCTGTCCTTTTTCAACCTGCAGCCTTCAGAGATCGCCAAACTTGCCCTGATAATCTTTATCAGCGATTCCCTTAATAAAAGATATAATGACAAAAGGGTAATGAAAAATATTTTCTGGCCGTCATTTGCTGCGCTGCTTATTGTAACACTCCTGATATTCCTTGAGCCGGATTTCGGCACAGTAATAATTATATGGGTATCAGTTTTTATACTTTTTTTTGTAGGCAATGTCAGGTTTCCGCATATGCTTGGTTTGGGAGGCATAGGGATTGTGACCCTTGTAGCCTATATGTTTATGGAGCCGTATCGCCGGGATCGCATATTTGCATTTCTAAATAAAACCGGCGACTCGTCAGGAGCTAATTTCCAGGTTAACCAGTCACTTATAGCATTGGGCTCGGGCCATATATTTGGGCTTGGTTTGGGAAACAGCATACAAAAGTACTCATACCTTCCAGAGGCTCATACAGATTTTATTTTTGCTATCCTTGGTGAAGAAGCCGGCCTTGCCGGAACACTTATACTGCTTGCGTTATTTTTGGCGTTTGTATTTTTTGGGATAAGGGTCTGCCTTAAAACAAAGGATTACTTTGGAAGGACTCTGGCAGGCACGATTACCGGCATGATAACGGCGCAGGCAATAATCAACATATGTGTTGTTATCGGGCTTTTACCAGTCACCGGAGTGACGTTGCCGTTTTTAAGTTCCGGCGGTTCATCATTGCTGATAAGCATGGCGTCAGCAGGGATAATACTAAACATAGCGAGGCAGAATTTTACGCTGCTGAAAAAAAGTGATAATGAATTAGAGGGCTCAATGAAGGAAGAAAAGCCATGAGCAGAAAAAAAAAGATTATTATCACAGCCGGGGGGACAGCGGGCCACATCTACCCGGCAGTGGCAATAATAGAGTACATTCAGGAATTTTATAAAGATACGGAAATTCTTTATATTGGAACAAAAAAGGGGATGGAGAAAAGGCTCATCGCCCAGCCGGGTATTGATTTTAAGGCTCTTTCGGCTTCAGGCTTTTCTTTAAGCAATAGTTATTTTAAAAAAGCTCTCATCTACATTAAGTTTTGTTTCAACCTTATAGCGGGATTTTTTGAGGCCCTTTCTGCAATGATAAAGTTTAAACCCGATTTTGTTATCGGGATGGGCGGTTATGTCTGTGCTCCGGTTTTTATTGCCGCCATGGTTTTGCGCAGGCCCATAGCAATCCATGAACAAAATTATATTCCCGGAAGATTAAATAAGTTATTTGCAAAATATGCCAGGTATATTTTTTTAAGTTTCGAAGAATCAGCGGTTTTTTTTAAGCAAAAAAAATATAAAAATGAGCAAAGATTCATATTTAGCGGGGATCCTGTAAGAAAAAAAATAAGGGATTTTAACCTGGTAAAACCAGATTATGAAAATTGGCATTTAAATAGCGGCAGGTTTACCGTTACAGCGTTTGGCGGAAGCCTTGGCGCCGAAAAAATAAACGAGTCAGTTTTTTCGCTTTATGAATATTACCGTAATGACAGCAGCATGCAAATCGTCCTGATATGCGGTTCAAGGTTTTTTTTAAATCTGAATAAAAGGCTTGACACAGTTTCCAGGCAGGAGGATAAAATAATTTTTAAAATATTTGAATATGTCGACCAAATGGAACAGCTCTACAGAATAACTGACCTGGTTATATCAAGAGCCGGGGCGACAACCGTGGCAGAACTTGCAATTGTCAATATACCTGCGATACTTGTTCCGTATCCACAGGCGATTGAAAACCACCAATATTATAATGCGCAGTTTTTGTCCAAAAATAACAAGGCGATTTTGATTGAGGACAAGGAGCTAAATTCAGGGATTTTATTTTCAAAGATAAGTTCTCTTCTGGAGCATGGAAGAAAAAAATATATTGAAATAAAAAATACCGGACTTAATATTAAAGACATTAACAGCGCAAAGATTATTGCAGAAAAAATTTTAGGGATTTGAAAGATAAGGCGGCATATTAAATAATGAATAATAACTGCGGATTAAAGAAGTATAAGGAATATTTTTTAACAGGTATCGGGGGCGCAGGCATGAGCGCTATTGCAATAGTGCTTAAGGGCATGGGTTTCAATGTGCGCGGCTCCGACCTTAAACAGTCAAGGTATACAAATCTGCTGGAAAGTGAGGGAATAGAAGTATTTATCGGCCATGAAGCAAAGAACTTAAAAAACGCCGAAGCAGTGATATTTTCTACAGCAATCTCGCCCTCAAATATAGAATTGGCCGAAGCAATAAAAAGAGGGCTGCCGGCTTTTACAAGGGGTGAGGTCCTTTCCTGGATACTTAACAGCAAGAAAGGCATAGCTATAACAGGCACACATGGAAAGACTACAACGACTTCGATGATATCACTGATTTTCAGGGGCCTAAAGATGGACCCTACAATAATAATAGGTGGGGAGCTAAACGAGTTGGGCTCTAATGCGAGATTTGGAAACGGGGATCATATAATTGCTGAGGCTTGCGAGAGTGATGGCACATTTTTAAAATACAGGCCCTTTGTAAGTGTTATTACAAATATTGAAGAGGACCATATGGATTACTGGAAAGATTTTGAACTGCTGAAGGAAAGCTTCCGGAAATTCATGAGCAATACAAAGCCCGGAGGGTTTATAGTTATAGACGGGGATGAAATCGGTCTGGATTTTGTTGGGGACTCAGCAACGCAGCCTGTTTTTACTTATGGGACGGGCAGCAGTAATGATATTTATGCGCAGGATATTGTTTTTTTAAATTTCGGCTCGTCTTTTTGCCTTAACATTAAAAATAATAAAGACAATAAAATAAAAAAATATGATATCAGGTTAAATGTGCCCGGTATGCACAATGTAAGAAACAGCCTTGCAGCATTGGCAGTATGCAGCGGCCTTGGGCTGGATATCGAAAAAGCTGCAAACATCCTGCAGTATTTTACAGGGGCCAAGAGAAGATTTGAAAAAAGGGGGGTAAAGTATGGCGCCTCTATTTTTGATGACTATGCGCATCATCCCACAGAAATCAAGGCAACACTGGATGCAGCAGTGCTTGAAAAAAAGGAGAGGATAATATCAGTTTTTCAGCCTCACAGGTATAGCAGGCTTATGAATATGCACAACAAATTCAACAACTGTTTTAATAATGCAGACATTCTCGTAATAACGGATGTCTATAGTTCCGGCGAGCAGCCAATACCTGGAGTCACCGGTAAACTGCTTGTAGACAGCCTGATAGAAGAAGGTTTTACGGGGCTGCTTGCCTATATTCCGAAACTCCGGGATGTTAAAGAATATTTGAGCAGGAATATAAAAAAAGACGATATCGTCCTTATTATGGGTGCGGGAGATGTAACCAGAGTGACCGAGGACCTGTTAAAAAGCGAGTCATAGCAAACCGGGATTATTGATGTAGAGCATAGCAAACCGGGATTATCGATGTAGAGCATAGCAAACCGGGATTATAGATGTAGAGCATAGCAAACCGGGATTATAGATGTATGGCGTATTAAACCGGGGGCTTTATTGATGTGGAGCATATCAAACCGGGATTATAGATGTAAGGCTTAAAATAATACTTATTATTTTAGTATCAGTGATAATAATTAACAACCTGGATGTGAATCGGGATTATTAAGTAGCAAGGAATCGTTGGATGTTTGATATAAATACAAAAAAAATTAAAAATTTTTTGCAAGATACCGGTTTGAAGTTAAATGCAGAATTTTTTAAAGAAACTTCAGCGCTTTCCTCTTTCAGGGCCGGGGGCAAATGCATATGCATATTTTATATAAATAATATGACAGAGCTATGTACTGTACTGGATTTTTTAAAAAAATCAGATATTAGCTTTTATATAATCGGCGGCGGTACAAACACCTTATTTGCTGATGATTTTATTGATACTGCAGTCATAAAATTATCCGGCGACTTTAATTACCTGAAAATCTCTGTTGAAAACAACGGGGGCGACTGTCTTATTTCCGCCGGCGCGGCCTGCAGTCTTGAACGGTTTGTCGTGGAAACTGCAAAAAGCGGATTTGATTTCTCATTTCTTGCAGGAATTCCCGGAACTTTAGGCGGTGCGGTTGCTGGAAATGCAGGAAATTCGGGAAATGCAGCAAATACTGGAAATTCGGGAAATGCAGCAAATACTGGAAATTCGGGGAATTCAGGCAATACAGGGAATGCAGAAAACTCAGGGAATCCAGACAATGCAGGCAGTGCAGGGAATGTGCAACCGGGAATATGCCGGTATTTAAAGAGTATCAGATATGCAGGCTTTGAAAATTCTTCTGCCCTAAGCCTACAGGCACAAGTTTCCGAACATGACTATGGTTACAGGGTTTTTAAATTAGATGGCCTGGCTGTTATAACAGATATATATTTAAAACCTGATACTGCCGACAGGACAGAAATATTTAAAAAAATAAGACATAATATCAAACACAAAAAATCAGTCCAGCCGCTAAATACAAAAAATGCAGGCTGTTTTTTTAAAAACCCACCGGCTGAAAAAAAATATGGGTCCGGTGAAATGATAGATATGTGCGGCCTGAAAGGGCTTAGGTATGGGGGTGCGGGTGTATCCGAAAAGCACGCGAATTTTCTTGAAAATTATGAAAACGCTACAGCCGGCGATATTTATGTGTTATCAAAAATAGTGAGGGATTTTGTAAAAAAAAGATTTAAAATTAATTTGGAGTATGAAGTAAAACTGGTAGGATTTTAAAATGGAAAAAAATATTTTGGAAAAGTTACAATATTTTCCTCTAAGGGAAATTAAAAGCAGCCTTAAAATAGGGGTTATTGCAGGCGGGATATCGTCCGAGAGGGAGGTTTCCCTCTCAACAGGCAAAGGGATATACGAAGCGCTTCTAAGGTTGGGATACAAAGCAGAATTTATAGATTTTAACGGTGATGTTACAGGGATTTCAAAAAAAATAGATGTTGCTTATCTTGCTTTGCATGGAAAATATGGTGAAGACGGAACAATGCAGGGTTTTCTTGAACTGTTAAAGATCCCCTACACCGGGTCCGGAGTGCTTGCAAGCGCTATTGCGATGGATAAGATATATTCAAAAAAAATATTTGAATTTGAAAATATCCCGACCCCGCCATATATTGCCGTTGATTTAAGCAACAAAGCTCAAATGGATAAAATAACCCAAGAAACTGCCGGCAGCAGCGTAGGATACCCCCTGATTGTAAAACCAAACAGGGGAGGCTCAAGCATCGGTGTTACAATTGTTCAAAGCGCGGAAAACCTTGTCAGTGCAGTCATAGAGGCCGGCAGGCATGACGGCAGGGTTCTAATTGAGAAATTTATCAATGGAAAACAAATGACAGTAAGTATAATAGGCCGGGAGCCGCAGGCTCTCCCGATAATCGAGATAAGGCCAAAAGGCGATTTTTATGATTACCAGTCAAAATATACCCCGGGTTTTACAGAATATATTGTACCTGCTCCTATAGATAAGGACCTGGCTCAGCAAATATCAGGCTTTGCGATAAAATGCCATACGGCCCTGGACTGCAGCGCTGTCTCAAGGGTGGACTTTATGCTGGGAGATGACAGGAGCATAAATATACTTGAAGTCAATACCATACCGGGTATGACCCCGACAAGCCTGGTACCAAAAGCAGCTGCGATATGCGGCATAAACTATGAGATGCTTACAGAGATCATATTGAATTGCGCAAGCCTTAAACTTTAAAAAATTTTAGCTTTATGGTTTTATAGTTTTATAGTTTTATAGTTTTATAGTTTTATAGCTTCAGCCATTTGGTTGTTTTATAGTTTTATAATTTTATAGTTTCAGCCATTTGGTGCATTAAAAAAATTTTTTTATAAATTTAAATATGTGCGACGTACCTTGGTTTTGATGTAAAGTATCTAAACCTTAAAGCGGAAGCAATAAATAAATCTTAAGTATTAGAGAACAGTATCGCTAAGGACAGGGTTGGGACCACAAGATAAAAATTTTGACAGGGCACTTTCTAGCAGGAGAAGAAGGGGTTTAAAAAGAAAGTTTATCCTGTTTTTAAAAATAATCGCCATTCTTGCGTTGCTGGGGGGGCTTGTTGTCAGTTTTAATTATCTTTATAACAGCCGGTATTTCAGGATAAAAACTATCAATGTAACAGGGAACAGCCATTACAGCAGTGAACAGATAATAAAAGTTGCAAAGGTTGCTATTGGAGCAAATATATTTGAAATAAATAAAAAAAACATAGAAGACAAGCTGGCATCTGAACTGATATGGGTTAAAAGTATCTCTCTTAAGAAGATATTTCCTGATAAGATAGAGATAAGCATTACAGAAAGAAAACCATTTATAAGGCTGGTATATGGCGGGAAGTATTTCCTCCTTGATGAGGAGGCAGTTGTTTTAAGTGAGATAACAGCAGACGAAATGTCCCTTTATTCAGGTTATCTCCTTGTAAAAAACGGCATAAAGTTTTATCCGGAAACCGGTGAAAAAATTGCTAAAAAAAGTATCCTGAGCACAGCTGATATCTACAAAGCTCTTGATGTTGAGATTAAAAAAATTATAAAGGAAGCTTACATAAGTAACGGCGCAAGTTCAGATATTATTTTAATGACTGTTGACGGTAAACAGATTATTTTTGGAACAAGTGATAAAATTGTTGATAAAAATGCTATACTTAGACAAATATTAATTAAGATTTATGAAAATAAAGTGTTTTATACAGTTATTGATTTAAGAAATATTGAAAATCCTGTAATAAAATAATAAAAAATCCTGTAAAATAGAAGAAAAATAAATATTTCCGTAAAAGACATAAAAGTCGGGAGGATTGTTTGCCTGCGAAAGACGAGTTTATAGCTGCAATAGATATAGGTACTACAAAGGTGTGCACTTTTATCGGGAGTGTGAAAAAGAACAACCTGATAGAGATAAAAGGGTTTGGCACCGCAGAATGCAAAGGCATTAAAAAAGGGCTGGTAGTCGATATAAATGAGGCCACTAAGTCAATACTGAGTTCTATTGGAATGGCTGAAAAAGCAACTAACATGTTCATTGATTCTGCATATATCGGAGTCACCGGAAAACATGTATCATTTTTAAATAACTGGACCGAAATAAATGTAAACTCCCCCGGTAAAATAATAAGAAAAGCGGATGTGGATAAACTCATAGGGCTTGCCAATAAAATTAATCTTTCATCCGAACATTATGTGATTCATACTCTTATAAAACAATTTGCTGTTGATGATGAAAAAGAAATCGTTGATCCTGTCGGGCTTTCCACAGACAAGCTGGCAGTTGAACTTTTAATAATCTA
Source organism: Candidatus Humimicrobiales bacterium (assembly GCA_038320085.1). GTDB lineage: Bacteria > Actinomycetota > Humimicrobiia > Humimicrobiales > Humimicrobiaceae > Fen731. The sequence continues at coordinate 15,744 of JBBQDW010000009.1, read as the reverse complement.
TGGTTCCATTACTCCTATTAAAAATGTGATAAACAGTGTAAAAGCTGCAAATGTGGAAATAGAGGATATCATTCTTGAAGCTCTTGCTTCAAGCGAGGCAGTGCTTACCCAGGAAGAAAAAGAAAGCGGAGTAATTATGCTTGATATTGGCGGCGGGACCACAGACGTAGCCATTTATAAAAATAAAAAACTGGTATTTACTTACTGCCTTCCTGTAGGCGGGGACCTTATTACAAATGATATATCCATAGGGCTTAATATACCTTTTGCAAAAGCAGAGGAGATAAAAAAGAAATTTGCGAATGTGGATTATAATTTCTATGAGACTTTGAATAAATTGAATGTAGGCGATTTAAAGCTTGATAAAAACAAAGCTGCTTTAAATATCAGGCTTTACAGTATTGTAAATGACAGGGTAAAAGAGATGTTAAATATTGTAAAAGAAAAATTTGAAGCATATGGTTTTATCCATTCAATTCCCTGTGGAGTAGTTATTACCGGCGGAGCTGCAAACCTTAAAGGTTTGGCTGCGCTTGCAAGTTCAGTATTTAACATGCCTGTAAGAATAGGTACAGCAATCGACGTTGAGGGCCCTTCTGAGGCAGTCAATAACCCTGTTTATTCTACAGCAATCGGTATTTTGAAATATGCAAACCAGATCAGGAACTTTATGGATCTTGGGCAATTTGATGACAGAAGGCATAAAAATAAAGGATTTTTTACAAGATTTAGAGATTTTATTTCCAAGATATTAAGAAATGAGTAATTTTAACAGGAGGATTTTGCTTTGAAAGAAGATTTTGGCAAAAGCCATTACGCCGTAATAAGCGTAATTGGAGTGGGCGGCGGCGGAAGCAATGCAGTAAACAGGATGATGGAGGATAACATTTCCGGCTGTGAGTTTGTTGCTATAAATACCGATGCGCAGGCGTTAATGATGTCCAATGCTGATAAGAAAATACTTATCGGAGAGTCCGGATTGGGCGCCGGCTCCAATCCCGAGTTTGGAAGGATTTCTGCTGAAAAATCCATAGATGTAATTAAAGAAGTCGTTAAAAATTCTGATATGGTGTTTATAACCTGCGGTGAAGGCGGCGGTACAGGCACCGGCGCTGCGCCTGTAATTGCAGCGGTTGCGAAGGAATGCGGATGTCTGACAGTTGCGGTCGTTACCAAACCTTTTTCTTTTGAGGGCCGCAAGAGGGTGCTGCAGGCGGAAGAAGGAATACAAAGCCTGAAAGGCAAAGTCGACACATTAATAACAATATCCAATGACAAGCTTTTGGAAATAGCTGATGAAAACACAACACTTTTAACCGCATTCAGGCTTGCCGATAATGTCCTGAAAGCAGGCGTAAGGGGTGTAACTGACCTGATAACGCTTCCCGGGCTGATAAATCTTGATTTTGCGGATATTAAAACGATTATAAAAGATGCCGGAACTGCAATACTCGGAGACGGGATTGCTTCAGGAGAAAACAGGGCAATAAAAGCGGCACAGCTTGCCATTAGAAATCCTCTTCTTGACAATTCTATAGAGGGCGCCCAGGGTATCCTTCTTAATATATCAGGAGGGCCTGATTTAAAACTATATGAAGTAAATGAGGCTGCAGAAGTAGTCAGGAATGCTGCAAGTTCTGAGGCTAACATAATATTTGGCGCAGTAATCGATGAAAGCATGAATGAAAAGATTAAAGTCACAATAATAGCAGCAGGTTTCAGGGAAAAAGATGTGTCCGTTAAGGAAAGGGAAGCCAGGGAAACCAGAGATGGCAGAGAAGTCAGGGAAAACAGGGACGGCAGGGAAGTCAGGGAAAACAGGGAAGTCGTTATTGAAAAACCCATTATCCCGGATGACAAGTTTAAAGAGTTGGTAGAGGAAAAAAAGCCACAGGACAAATTTGAGGATACTGCTGATATTGAACAGGAAAAAAAGGAAAACAGGGAACCAATGCAAAAAAAGGTCATCCCTGATGTCTATAAATCAATGGAAGAAGAAGATTATCTTGATATCCCTACATTTTTAAGAAAAAATAACCAGTCAAAATATTGATTAGTATTTAATTTTTTACTTTGGGAGGTAATAGGCATTTTGGCGGGTCTGTCAGTGTCGATACTTTTTAGGCCTGGAATATGGAAAAATCAAACATTGGCAGACTTAAAATCAAACATTGGCAGCCTAAAATATGGAGAAATCAAACGCAGACAAACTGAAATCAAACATTGACAGCCTGATATCAGGCATAGGGGATGCCTGCAGTAGATCCGGCCGGGATGCTGGCGATATTAAAATAATTGCCGCTTCGAAATATGCCGACTTACAGAATATTGCCGCAGCCCTGGATTTAGGCATAAAGGATTTCGGAGAAAACAGGGCAGACCTGCTTATAGAAAAATATTCTGTTATCGGAAATAAGACGGTCTGGCATTTCATTGGTCATCTGCAAAGCAGAAAAGCCAAGGTAGTCGTTCCTGTTGTGGAATATATACATTCCTGTGACAGCCTTGACATAATGGAAGTTATAAACAGGCAGGCATACACAATTGACAAGATTCAAAAGGTTTTAATAGAGATAAATATATCGGGGGAGGAATCAAAATACGGCATAGAGCCGCAAGAACTGAAAAGCCTGATCAGGGATTGCGCGGGATTTGCAAATGTGAGTATTTGCGGCCTTATGACAATGGCTCCTCTGGTCGATGACCGGATACTTATTAGGAAAGTTTTTAGGGATTTGCGGCTTCTAAGGGATAAAACTGTTAATGAAATCAAGGATTATGCCGATAATATGGACCTGAGTGAGCTTTCAATGGGTATGAGCAATGACTATAAAATAGCTATCGAAGAAGGCGCTACTATGGTAAGAATAGGCAGTTTAATTTTTCTATAAATAAAAATAGACTTTTATTATAAATATCACTATAATTCTAGTCAGTAATCATTGAAATATTGTAGCAATCATCAAAGCAAAAAAGTAAAAGGGGTAAAAGATGGCAGCATTTTTTAAAAAAACATTGTCCTTTCTTGGCCTTGCAGAAGACGACAGCCAGGATGACAATGAAGAAGAATTCAGCTATGGCTATGACCAGGACAGGAAAGAATCAGCAAAGGATACTTCTTATACAGAAGATTATGAGCAGACCGGCAGCAATCGTGTTAAAAGTTTCCTGCACAGAGAAGAAAATTCAAGAAAAACTCCTGCAAGCATCAGGGCAGCGCACAGGCTTGTATCGATAGACAGCGCCAGAGATGCTAAAAGCGCCAGGGTATCAGTCGAGGAACCGCATGAATTTGAAGAGGTCCAGTTAATAGGTGATGACCTGAAAGCTAGCATTCCTGTTATAATTAATCTTCAAAACACAAGCCCTGATCTGGCTAAAAGAATCATCGATTTTTGCAGCGGCCTGACTTATGCTCTTGAAGGCAGTATTAAAAAAGTAGCAGACAGGGTATTTTTGCTTACTCCGAAAAATACTATTGTGACCTCAAATGAGAAAGAAATGCTCGGGGAAAGAGGTCTTTATAACCAGTTGTGAAGAAAAATTGGAGGTTTTTAAGAATTATTGGAGAATAAACAGCACAAGCTTGGGATAATAGGTTGCGGTAATATGGCTGAAGCTATTATAAAGGGTGTTTTTTCATCCGGTTTTTTGTCACACCGTGAAATTATTGCATATGAGATAAAACCCCAAAGGGCCCAATATATTAAAAGTAATTACCGTGTATTGTTTGCTGATGAGATTTCTCAAATTGTGCTCAGTTCAAGAAATATTCTAATCTCAGTAAAGCCCGGTGATATATTTGAAGTATTAAACAGTATAAAAAAATCTTTCAGGCCGGCTTTCAATTGCCTTATCAGTATAGCAGCCGGTGTTCCTGTTGGCTTTATAGAACAAGTCATTGACGGTAAACCGCCTGTTATCAGGATAATGCCCAATACTCCCGCGCTTGTCAATAAATGTATGGCAGCAATAAGCAAAGGAAAATACGCCGGTGATGACGACATGAGATTTGCTGTCGAAGTAATGGAAAGCCTCGGCGAATGTGTAATCGTTGATGAAAAACTGCAAAATGTGATTACAGCAATAAGTGGAAGCGGGCCCGCATATTTTTCCCTTTTTTGCAAGTTTCTTATCCGGGCCGCAGAAAAAAGAGGCATCGACAGTGAGACTGCCGGCAAGCTTGTTATTAATACACTGGCAGGTTCAGGAGAATTGCTTAAAAGCTTCAATTTGGATACAGACTTATTAATAAAAATGGTGGCTTCTCCCGGAGGCACAACTGAAGCCGCACTTAAAAGTTTTAATGAAAATCATCTTGATGCAATTGTGGACCAGGCAGTGGATGCTGCTGATAAAAGAGCGCAAGAAATACAGAAGATAATTGAATCCGGGGAAAGCCTGTTTTAGGAATAAAAGTATAATAGTGCTATAATATTAGTAATTTCAAAATATTTTTTGGAGGGTGGACATGGAAAAAAGTGCCGATTTTATCAGGAAGAAAGAGTTTCACATTGTTTTTAAGGGCTATAAACCAGAAGAGGTTGATAAATTTTTAGACATATTGTCAGTAGAATTTGACAGGCTTTTAAAAAGAAACCGGGAGCTGCAGGATAGTCTCGATAAACTTAAGTTTGAGAATACTGAGGAGGATACCGATATTAAAAAAGTCATACAGGATGCTTTGATTTCGGCCCACAGAGTTGCAGAAGATATAAAAAACCAGGCCAAAAAAGAAGCTGATGTAATCATTGAACAGAGAAAATCCGAAGAAGACAGGACATTATATGCCATCCAGGTAAAGAAACTTCAGTTGGAAGAATCCCTGATAGTCCTGCAAGGCAAATATGATGACTTTAAGAATAAAATAAAGAAAACAATTATCGATATGACACAGTTTATTGATGAGGCAAATTCAGATTTTGACGCAAATGATTATGCCGAAACAGGCTTTTCGGATGTAAAATTTTCCGCAGGCGAGGATCGCGAGCAGAGTGTGGATGACGGTCCGGTCAAAAAAACTGCAGAGGAAGAAATCCCGGCTGTAACTGATGAAGAATCTGCCGACCATGGTAAAGAAGAAGACGCTCCGGCCGAAACAGATAATGAAATTAAGGAGACCTCATCTGAACCCGGGCAGAAGATGTCTGTTTTTGACAATTACAACATCAGCAATGAAAGAGAAAGCGGCTATTATTTTGAGAGAATGCAAAACCAGGGTAAAGAGCCGGAGAAAGAATCTTTAAATGATTCAAATATCGATTATAAACCTTCTGACACACAGGAAGAAGAAACACAAAAGACCGGTGTTGATGAGTCAAATTTAAAAAGAGAGCGCAAAAAAATTGACATTGCCAATCCCGACATAATTGAGAATTTTTTCAGGGCATCTGACGATTGATATGTTCTTTAATGGAACCGGAAAAAATAAAAATTTACGTTAAACCTAATTCTTCAAAAAATTCTGTTGAAGGTTTTCATAATGACAGGATAAAAATAAAAGTCTCCGGACCTCCCCATGACGGTAGGGCCAATAAGGAACTTATAGATTTTATTTCTAAAAAAACAGGTGTTCCAAAAAAAAATATCCGGATTATATGCGGGGAAAAATCAAACCTTAAAGAAATTGAAATATTAAAAAAAACCGGAACAGACATTTCTGCAATCCTTCTTGACAATCAATGAGCAATATTTTTTTAAAACAGCAGATAATATCTTTTTATTCAATTCAGGGAGGAGCCGGCAAGACCACAGCAGCTTTAAACCTCGCCGGGTTTTTGCAGGATATTCCAAAAGCCAAAGTACTTTTCATAGACTTGAATTTTTCTGCGGGCCAATCTGATATTGCCATGAAAATGCATTTCCCTTCTTATCCCAATCTTTATTCTTTTATTGAAAAAATCGAGAATCCTTATCTTGCTTATAAAGAATCGATACTATCTTTTAAGGGTACAAAGATACATTTTATTCAGCCGCCTTTATCACTGCTTCAAAGTGACAAGCTTAGCGTCGATATTATTAATGAGCTTATTTATCTTGCCAGAAATGACTATGATTTTATTATAGCGGACCTTCCTGCCAGATATGATAATCTCATTATGGAAATGCTGAATATCTCGACTATTATCTGTTTTGTATGCTCAATGGAAAGTATACAGGCCGTAAGGATTGCTAATTTTATTGACATGTTCAGGCCCTTACAGAAGTGCGGGCTTATTATTAATGATATTGCTCATAATGACGGCACAGTTCCATCCAGAATGGAAAACCTTGCAGGAATCCCGCTTTTTTCTGTGCTTAAAAAACCGAAGCCCGGGAAGAGCCAATTTCTGGCTATAGGAGGGATTTCAACATGTTTTCCGGATCTGCAGCAGTCCATGATAGATCTGGCCGGGCGGATGTTACTGACTTGAGAGTGCAGTAAGTTTAAAGGCGGCAGGAAGTAAATTAAAATATCTGACAGTATGTCAAGATAGAAAGCACCAGACGGCCAATAATATGTTTACGCAGCCAATAATATGTTAAAATAATCTGTGATATGTTAAAATATCAAGGGCAAGCCTCGATGGCCAATATCAATAACATGCCAGGACGGCTAATATCACAAAACAAGCCGGGACGGCTAATTTCACAAAACAGGCTGGTATGGCCATCAACTAATAATAAGCCGGGGTATTTATTAATTTAAACTACCGGTTAAGTATGGAACAAAAAGTAAAAAACTTATGGAAGAAACAGTAAAAAACAATAATAAAAAGTTATTTACCATTCTGGAGGTATCTACTTTTACCGGTATCAGTGAGCAGGAAATCATCAGGCTGGTCATGCTTAAAGAGCTAAAAGCAATAAAAATCGGGAGAAGCATAAGAATCAGTGAAAAAGAATTCGAAGTTTTTTCAAAAAAGCTTTGGGGCGCATCAAAAAGCGATAATACACCTATATCTGCGGCAGATGTCCAGTCAAAAGAGCGTATTCTATACACTGCTGAACAGGTCGCAAAAATATTGCAGCTTTCAATCAATAATGTGTGGCTGCTTTTACAGGAAGGCCGGCTGAATGGTTTTAAGATACGTGACGGCAGGAGCTCATGGAGGATTCCTGCGGAAAGCCTGGGAGAATTCATAGAAAGCAGGAGCGATTCCAATGCCGTTAGTTGAAGATAAAAAACCCGGAAGAAACCTGACAATTGGCGAAAAAGTATCAATTATAGTTATAATCCTGCTCATAACAGCAATTCTGCTTCTGGTCTTTAACAGACAGATAAGAGAATCCTATGAAGCTTTCAGGATTTGGTACGAGAGCGCCTGAAATTTCTTTTCCAGCCAAGGCTCCTAAGGACCAATTTAAAGAATTTAATGGTATCTTTAAAAGGATTTACATGGCTGACAAAATCTTTATGATAGATGGTACTTATGGGAATATTGATTATTTTATAATCCATCCAGCATGCTTTTAATAATATTTCAGACTCTGTATCGAATTTTTTTGTTTCAAGTTTAATGTTTTTTAAAACATCGTGGCCAATGTACCTGAATCCTGACTGGACATCACTTATTTTCTTTCCCGCTACAATAGAAATAAGCCAGGAGGTAAAAAGGTTGGTAGCAAGCCTGATAAAAGGCATGCCTTTCGTATTCTTTAACCTGCTTCCGACTATCACGTCAGCATTATTTGTTTTCCGGGCATCTAAAAAATCTGCTATTTCGTTGACTTTATGCTGTCCGTCGGCATCAATTGTTACCACACCCGGATATTCATTCTGCACTGCATATTGAAAACCTGTTTTAAGTGCTTCGCCTTTTCCCTTATTTACCTCATGCTTTAAAAAGATTACTTCGGGATCAGATAAATCTTTGAGGCTTCTTAGAATTTCAGCAGTATCGTCAGTCGAACCGTCATCCACTATAATTATGTCATGATTGTAGCGGCGGCACTCAAGTATCACGTCTTTTATGTATTTCCCTTCATTGTATGCCGGAATAAGGATTGCAGGTTTTTTCATTTTTTTCCTTTAAATGCGATTTTTGCCAAAACAATAGAGCCTTTTAGATATTCTAATGATTTATCATCAATAATGCCAACATTTTAAAACACATTTTAAAACACTCTAAAATGCTGGTTTTTAAAAAGATTCTAAAACGATGGTTTTTTAAAAAGATTCGTTTTCACTGATTATTTTATCGACCCTGACATCATGAGCAGAAGCAGGCACGCTGTCAATTATTTGTGCTTGAAAACAAAGTGCTATTTTTTGGATATTTTTTTTGAGTTTTGGTATAAGCCTGTCATAAAAGCCTCCACCGTAACCCATCCTGTTTTTATATTTATCAAAACAAACTCCCGGGATGACTGCAATATCCGGTTCGGTATATCCGGCAGGAGCGCACGAATCCTTATCGGGCTCCAGTATGCCGTATGTTCCGGGTTTTAAGTCTTTTTTAACATCTTCAATATAAAATAATTCCAATATTTTCCCTGAAACCCTGGGAAGGATGACCCTTTTGCCATCTGCAATAGCTCTTGCAATTATAATTGCGGTATCGATTTCACTTCTGAAGGGATAATAAAGCAGGATATTTTTTGCATTAGAATACTCGTCCAGAGCATAAAACCTTTCAGCTATTTTTTGTGTTTTAGCTTTTCGTTCCTCTAAAGGAAGCAAATCCCTTATTTTTTGAATTGTCCGCCTTATGTCCTTTTTTTCATTCATTGTCTGCGGCTCTACTCCTCATAAAAAGCTGCTGCAAGTCCCGGCCCAAGGTGTGTCCCTACAATACATCCAATAGTGGTCCTAATCAGAATGTCGGGTTTCAAGAGTTCTTTGATCCTTGAAAACATTTCGTCTCCTTCTTCTTTAAGGTCCGCATCTGCTATAGAAATTATAAGCTTGCCGCTTTTAACTATCATGCTTTGCATTGAACTTATCATTTCGTTTTTTGCCTGACTCCACCTTCTTGTAGTCTTATATTGTGAAACTTCACCAAGGTACAGAGTTAGAAGCGGCTTTATTTCAAGAATGGAGGCTATCAGGCCCTTTGCTCTTCCGATCCTGCCGCCTTTCTGCAAATATTCCAGTGTGCGCGGAATAAAAAGAGTTTTTATTTTTGATTTCAAATCATTGACTGCTTCTAAGATTTCTTCTTTTGGCCTGTCTTCTGAAGCCAGCCTGGCCGCTTTAAGGATTATAAGGCCCAAAGCAATAGTGGTAAGCCCTGAATCGATTACAGTGATACTATTTGAATCAAGCTCTTTTCTGGCGGCCTCTGCTGAATCATGGGTGCCGGACATTTTTTTTGAGATGTGAATGGATATTATGCTTTCATGGTCGTTTAGCAGTTTTTTATATATGCTTATAAAATCTGCAGGACTGGGCTGCGCAGTTGTCGGAAGCTTTTTTGATATTTTTAACTTTTCATAGAACTCATCTTTTGTAATATCAATATTGTTATCGACAAAAGCCTTTTCCTCAAATATTACTGTCAGCGGCACGACAGTGATATTAAATTTTTCAACATATTCCACCGGGAAGTCCGCAGTGCTGTCAGTTACTATTGCAACCTTTGCCATGGTTTATCTTTCCTGGATATTTTATTACTATTATTTAACTATCATTTTAACTATTCTTCATAAAACGTCACAGCTATACCGCCCGGGCCCAAATGTGTCCCGACAATGGAGCCGATGTATGACCTATAGATCTCTTTAGGGTTTATCTCTGTCTTAATCCTTGCAAACATTTCTTCCCCAGCTTCTTTTGCGTCTGAATCAGCCACATAGACCACAAGGTTTTGCGGTTTTTCCACCATGCTTTTCATTGACTCTATCAGCACCGTTTTTGCCTGGCTCCACCTTCTTGTCGTCTTATATTGGGATACTTCACCAAGGTGGATAGTCAATATCGGGTTTACCTCCAGAAGTGATGCAATCAGGCCCTTAGCCCGGCCTATTCTTCCGCCCATAATCAAATGTTTCAAATTTCTGGGAATAAACAGGATTTTTATTTTGTTTTTGAATTCTCCGATAAATTTAAGTATTTCTTCTTTTGATTTACCCTGGCTTGCAAGTTCCGCAGCTTTTACAACAAGTGCCCCAAGCGGCATGTGAACAAGCCCGGAATCTATTATCTCTATATCTTTGCCAAGTTCTTTTTTGGCCATTTCCGCTGAGGCTATCGTTCCTGACATTTTTTTGGATATATGGATAGAGATTATACTGTCACTGTCTTTTAGAACTTCATTGTATGCAGTGACAAAGGCAGCAGGTGTAGGCTGCGCAGATTTTGGGAGAACCTTTACATCTTTTAACTTTTCGTAAAACTCATTTATGGTAATATCTACTCCGTTATCAACAAAACTCTCCTCCCCAAAATTCACGTAAAGCGGAACAATTTTGATATTATACTTTTCAATTAAATCCTGGGGAATATCTCCGGTGCTGTCGGTTACTATCGCAACTTTACTCATAAGTGCCCTCCTTTTCGCCTGATAAATATTAATTTTCGAATGCTAAATATTAATATCTTAAAATAATTTTTAATTTTCGAATGCTAAATATTAATTTCTTATAATAACTGTTAATTTTTTAAATGACAGATATTAATTTCGTCTTATAAATATTAAAATATTATTATAAAAATTTTACAATGTTACTGCAATATTGGAAAATGTACAAAATAAATAAATACTATTAGATTAGTCGTAGTTTTTAACTATTTTGTTTCTATACTTTGTAATTTCAATACTCAGTTTTCTTGATAATGTCAATACTTAGTTTTCTTTAGGATTTTAATAAACAGTTTTCTTGATGATTTCAGCAAACAGTTTTCCTGATGATTTCGATAAACCACTATGATAATGTTTTTTGGCTTTTACAATGTTCGGCCGGGTTTCAGCTCAATTTCAATAAGTTGTTTGGCAATGTTTGAATTATTCACCAATAACTGATTAATTATTGGATAATTTCTGGTATAATCACTGTTAAAATTTTAGTCAGGACTTTGAGGAGATTTCATGTATAAAAATCGCAATAACAGTATTTTTAAATTTTACAGGGTTATTTTTTTATTTGTTTCCCTTTCGCTGATAATTTTCTTACTCTTTAATTTTTCAGCTTGCGAGGTAAAGGAAAAAGTAATTAAAATAGGCAATCAGTCTGTTTTATCAGGCAAGGACAAGTTTTATGGTGAGGACCAGCTGATATCACTCTCTATGGCAGCGGCAGAGCTGTCTCCCGTCAGGCTGGGTGGATTTGATTACAAGATTGAGCTGATTACAAAAGATGACGAAGGTAATGCTGAAAAAGCATTTTTGATATCCCAGGAATTTGTAGAGGAGAATGCAGCTGCTGTAATCGGCTCGACATTTAACGGGACGACCAAGTCATCTATTCCTGTTTATTCAGAGTCTAATATTCCTTTTATAACTCCTTCTGCGCCCGGCGAAGATATTTCACGAGGATACCAGAATTTCTACAGAATGATAATCAACAACGGCCAGAAAATTGAAAATATTGCCGATTTTTTAAGCGAGGAGATAAAACCCGAAAAATTAATATTAATAGATAATGGTGAAGATTACTCCGTAAAATTGCTGGATTATATTATAGAGATTTTTGACAATAAAAAAATCACCTTTAGCAAAAGATACTCTGTCAAGAATGATTCAGCGGAGTATGATATGCTTGCGGAAAATCTCCTGATTGATGAACCTGACGCAATTTTCTTTTGCGCAAAATACACTGAGCTTGCAGATTTAATAGCAAGAACAAGGAAACTTCAATTAAACTGCACATTTATTACTGAAGAGATGGGCATGGAAGAAGGTATTACTGATGTCGCTGATAAAACCGACCTTGAGGGGCTGATTGCTATTGTACCGCAGCCCCCTTCGCTGGCGAAATACACTGAAGATAAAAAATCTATTGATTTCTGGAGGAAATATACTGATTTTGCTGCAAAAATGAAACAACCCGGTTTTAGTAAAGAGGGCCCCGGTTCTTTTGCGCCATATTCTTATGATGCTTTTTATATACTGATAAATGCCATGAAGGAAGCCAATTCAATTACGCCTGAAGATTACTCGGTTGAGTTTAAAAAGACTTCTTACGATGGGATAACAGGGCACATTGCTTTTAATTCCAATGGCGACAGGCTTGATCCGCTGTCTACGGTATTTATTATGAAAAATGGTGACTGGGTAAGGTATTCACAATAAGTTTAACATATGCTTCCCCAGATCCTAAACAAGTTTGTTTCCCTAAATGCTTTTAGTATATTACAGGCTCTAAAGGTGTGCACATACTTCAAATTGCAATCCGCCCGGACCACAACAGGCTTTTTGGTTTGTGCCGCGTGTTTACGTAAACCCGGCATATTGCCAGCCCGGCATATTGTGGGCCGGGACCTGACAAAAACTACTTAAGGACCGACAATAAAATTCAGGGATTTTTTTACTACTTCAAATTTTGCAGGAAGTTTGCACATATATTCTCCATCGGCAAAAACACTGAAATTGTAATCGCTGGCTATCTCCACATTTTCAGCTTGAAAATATTCAACAAATTCATCAGCTATGTGTTCGCCTTTAAATACTGATGGGAATATCTTTATGAAATGCAGCTTGCTCATTCGTTTTATAATGCAGACGTCAAGAATACCGTCTTCAGGGCTGGCATTAGGAGTGATTTTCATGCCGCCTCCGTAACTTGCCATATTGCCGACAACAAGAAACATTGCATCGATCGTTCTCTCCACTCCGTCATATTTTATGTGAAATTTCTTGGAACTGTATGTTAAAAGTGTTTTATAGACAGCATAAGTGTACTTGGCAGGGCCCTTTATGGGAAATTTTGTATTATTTGCAAGGTCGTTGACTACTGAATCGAATCCTGCTCCTGAAACAGCAAGATAATAGTATTTGCTGTTTATAAGGCCCATGTCTATTCTTTTTATTCTGCAGGTTTTTAAGGCCCGGCAGGCAGTTTCCATCTCAAGAGGAATATTAAGATTTCTCGCTATATCATTGCCGGAACCCATAGGTATGCAGCCAATGTTTTTATCAGTATTTACAAGTATATTGGCAATACTGTGTATTGTCCCGTCTCCTCCAAATGAGATAAAATTTGTATATTTATCAATATTCTTCTTTACTGTTTCAACAACATCCGCTGCGCTGCTGCTGACATGAAAAGTAAAATCGAGTTCCAGGTTTTTTAAAGTGGATTCGAGACTGCCTTTTAGTTCGAACGCTTTACCGTGTTGCGATGTCGGATTTAAAATTATAAGGTATTTCATTTCTCCCCTGTTTTTTTAAATAATTGTATAAGGTTTTACAAAAAAATAAAATATTTAAATTCTAAGTTTTTATTGGTTTTTTTATTTAGTATAATGATTACTGAGTTTTTTAAATTATTCTTTTTAAATAATTCTTTTTAAATAATTCTAGGGTAAAGAAAGGGAAGTATAATGAATATTTTTAATAAAGTCGTAATCGTGGTTGTATTGGTGCTTCTAATAATTGTCTCTTTCATTTCCATAGCTAATGAGTTTATGAGTTTCTTTAAGTGGTCGGGACTGGCTGCAAAAGTATTTAATCCCTCAGGCAACATAAACGGTTATATTTCAACGCTTGCGCTTCTTATGGTTATTGTTATCTGTGTGCTTCTTCTGATGCTCGAGTTTCACAAAAAGAAAAGCAGGATTGCAAAAGTCTATAATGTCGAGTCCGGTATTGCATTGATAACCATAGACGCAATTTCACAGCAGGTAAAAGAAACAGTGCTTGCAGTTGAGGGCATTAAAAACCTTAAAGTCGATATACAGCAGAAATCAGGCGGAATTGTAATTGATATGACCGTAGAACTGAGCCAGAACATGAGTATACCGGAAAAAATGAGCGAAATCATAAAAGCCGCCCGTGATGTTTCTATAAACAGGCTGCATGTAAAAGTGGTAGACACCAAATTGACGATTTTAAATCTAATCCCTGAAGACAAGGCCGCCGGGCCGGTGGGAGTCGGAGCCCAGGATAAAAATATACAGGGTTTTAATTCCGGTTTTAATGCTTCCGGACCAACCATTATTGAAAGCCAGAAAGTAATTGAGACAAGGACCACTGACGGGAAGAATTTTACTGAAGTGAAAAGCAGTGATGACGCTGACAGTATCATAGACTCAGAATAAGATTCAGAATATATTTTAGAATAAGATTCAGTACAAGATTTAGAATATAATTTAGAATAAGATTCAGTACAAGATTTAGAATATAATTTAGAATAAGATTCAGTACAAGATTTAGAATATAATTAATAATAAAATTGTTTACGACGGTAACATTTACAGTTAAAATGAAGGCCTTGAAGTTTTTACCGGGTTTTCTGCGGGGTTAGTACATTGGTAGTACATAAGCTTCCCAAGCTTAAGAGGCGGGTCCGATTCCCGTACCCCGCTCCAATTATTTAAAATTAATCTTCTTTTCCTGTTTATACTTATGCTGCACCCAAAGTTAAAAAGATTTATAGAAAACAAAGACGGCACTTTTCTTGTGGTTGGAGCACCGGGAACAGGCAAAACACATGTTTTACTTGAACTTGTATCTTATTTGATAACAGAAAAAGACATTCCGCCTGACAGGATATTAGTATTTAGTTTTAACAGGAGATGGGCAAAGATCTTAAGGGAAAAGACTTCGCAAGTTTCAGCCAAAAGCCTGATTGAAATACCTATAACTTCTTTCTTTGCTTATAGCGCAGAATTAATTGAAAAAAGCCTGTATTTGAAAAATCCTGTCTCAGGAAGCAGTTTACCCGGTTTAAATGTTTTTGCAGAAAATGAGGAGACGCAGTATTCCGGCCTGAAAATACTGACGGCCCCTGACCAGTGGAAACTTTTAAAAGATGTAATATCCGGTAAACTTGATAAAAAAAATTATCCTAAAACTTTTAAGTTTATGGAAGGTAATGCCTACATTTACAGAAGTTACATACAGGAAGTGTTTGATTTTATCCTGAGGGCGCAGGAAAACCTTTTAACTCCTCAGGTCCTCTCAAACAAATTCACCCCTTTTTATAACCAGGTACTCTCCGAGATAGTAGGCATTTATTTTAATTACCTGAAATACTTAAAAAATAATGATCTCTATAACTACGGAAGGCTCCTGGTTGATGCGGCGGCAGAACTGCAAAGCAATATGGAATTTGCAGGATTCTGTAAAAAATCATATGAATTTGTAATTGTCGACGAATTCCAGGAGGTAAACAGGGCCCAATTTGAAATTGTCAAAAACATATCAAATAATAATGCAATTTTTTTTGGAAATGACGACGAATGCACCTACGCTTTCAGGGGGTCGATGTTAAATAATTTTAATTCAGTCTTTAATGCTTCAATTTCACACTCATTATCCTCCTCTGTATACGGTGACATTCCGGTAATATCTGGGATCACAAATACTGTAAACGCTCCACCGGCTGCAGGATTGCGCAAATCCCTTACAGATTTATATGCCCGGTCCATATTGCCTGTTTCGAATCAGGCCAAATTCAAAAACATACTTTTCTTAGACAAAAACTATAGAAGCAGTTACCTGATAAATGAGGCCTGCCAGCGATTTATAAAACTAAATGCCGACAGGATAGACAAAAAGTCGCAAATGCCTGTTTCGGCAGATATTAAAGAAGGTGTTTTTGAAACAAATGAGTTTAAAACCGTAATGGATGAAATCGCTTTTATAAGCTCCAGGATAAAAA
>JBBQDW010000008.1:0-28675 GCA_038320085.1 Candidatus Humimicrobiales bacterium | reverse complement strand
ATCTATTGTTGCTGTTCCTGTTCCAGCTGCTACTGACCATGTTACGCTCGGGTCAGTTGCATCTGCCGGCAAGACTTCTGCGCTCATTACAAGGCTTCCACCATTTGCAACCGTGGTTGCACCACCTGCACCGGTTACTGTTATCGAAGTTACTTGTATTGAAGCTGCTGCAGTTACTGTAATTTCTAAAGTTCCTGTAATGCCTGAACCATCATTGGCTGTTGCTGTTACAGTTACGGTTCCAGCTCCAGTACCAGTCAATACTCCAGTTGTTGCGTCTATTGTTGCTGTTCCTGTTCCAGCTGCTACTGACCATGTTATGCTCGGGTCAGTTGCATCTGCCGGCAAGACTTCTGCGCTCATTACAAGGCTTCCACCATTTGCAACTGTGGTTGCACCACCTGCACCGGTCACTGTTATATTTGTGACTGGGCCTTCTGCGTATATCACAGCAGGTGCTACAAGTAACACACTTAGAAGTATGACTACCATAAATACCGAAAATTTTAATATTATTTTTTTCATTTTTGCTCTTTTCTTTAGGTTACAATACTACTATATTATATATAATTTATTTTATTATTATATCATTTATTGTAACAATTGCAACTATTATATATATATTATAAACAATTAAAATTTATATAAAAATATTACTTTAAAAATTATACTTTATTAAAATAAATAATAAATTTATGACTTAATAAATCTCTGTCGGTAAAACAGGAAGCGGAGTAATATCTGCAGATTTTGTTGCTTCGGCCTGCATAGAACTGCGCTGGGCTTGGTTTCATTTATTATAGTTCTAATTATCTTGCTCAAGTTCTATTTCTTGCAAATGGGCAGTTGCTATTATACCAAAGATAAAAGCCCGAACAACTCTTCTTGGAAAGTTAAAAGAAATATTTGCCTTCTCAAGCATTTTATCTACCTTCCTATTGGACTGGCGGCTAAATTGTATATTGACTACAAGATAAGGTATTACCATGCATAAAAGCTCTTTTGTGTTTACTATCATTAAAATCGAAAAATATCCTCATTTAAACTCAAAAATTTGGTTCTGACATTGCGTACAGTGCCCAGCCAATCAAGCCTAAGCTGGACATACAAATTGGTTCGAAATTTCACACCCTGGAATACCAAGAAAAATCCTAAAATCTCATTTTTAAGCAGTGTAAAACTTTTAGGAATCATACTTGGTCCAGAAATCCATGTAATCGGTATTTACATAATCATCGCACTTGTAGTCATCAAAGGAACCATCTACAGCAAGTGCCCATGGTGGAGGTCTGTCTCTTATAAATTCATATATGCCAAGCCAGTCAAGCCCTGTGTCACCTTTTTTCCTGCAATATTTTGTTTTGATTTAATTAGATATATACTTATATTTAAAAGAAAGTTTTGTGAAATGAGGTATTCCTGTATATGTTTGGTTTAGGATGGCAATTACTTTTACAGTTTGTCTTGATTTTACTTAACGCCACTTTTGCATGCGCTGAAATTGCGATTATTTCAATAAATGATAATAAGCTTGCAAAGCTTACCGCAACAGGTGATAAACGTGCCTTAAGGCTTACCAGGCTGACCAAATATCCTGCAAGTTTCCTGGCCACGATACAGATAGGCATTACTCTGGCAGGATTCCTGGGAAGTGCTTTTGCTGCAAACAATTTTTCAGATAAACTGGTTAACTGGTTTGTAAATATCGGCGTAAAGATTCCTATCCCGACGCTCGATACAATTACCGTTATAGTGATAACCCTGATCTTATCATACCTGACTCTCGTATTGGGTGAACTGGTACCAAAGAGGGTGGCCATGAGAAAGGCTGAACAGCTTGCACTTGCAATGTCTGGACTTATTTATTTTATTTCTAAGATATTTACCCCTATTGTCTGGTTCCTGTCTGTTTCCACTAATGGCCTTCTGCGCCTGATTGGAATTAAAAACCCGCATGCGGACGACAAAGAAGTAACTGAAGAAGAAATACGCATGATGGTGGATGTGGGCAGTGAAAAAGGAGCAATTAATCTTGAAAAAAAAGAAATGATCCAGAATGTTTTTGAATTTGATGACAAAACTGCAGTGGAGATCGCGACCCACCGTACTGATATCGCCTTATTGTGGATGGATGAAAGTTGCGAAGAATGGGATAAGACAATCACCGAAAGCAGGCATTCAATTTATCCGGTGTGCGGCGAAAGTGCAGATGATATAATCGGCATCCTCAATGTAAAGGACTATTTTCGGCTTAAGGAGAAAAATCGTGAAAACATTATGAAATCGGCTGTTAAGCCTGCATACTTTGTGCCTGAGACGGTCCGCACTGATGTCCTGTTTCGCAATATGAAGAAAAGCCGGAATCATTTTGCTGTAGTTTTGGATGAGTATGGCGGCATGAGTGGTATTATCACAATGAACGACCTGCTTGAACAGCTTGTAGGGGACCTGGAAGATGATTCATCGATTCCCCAGGAACCTCCGCTGATTGAGTCTATCGATCCGCAAACATGGAAGATACAGGGTTCGGCACCCCTGGAAATTGTTTCAGAGAATCTTGGGGTAATATTGCCGAAAGACGAATATGATACATTGGGAGGGCTGGTCTTTGGTTTGCTGGGCGCCATTCCCGATGATGGAAGCACACCGGAAGTGGAAGGATACGGCCTGAGAATTAAGGTTATCGGCATTAAGGAGCATCGCCTGGAAAGCGCCATAGTGTTCCTTAAGGAAAAGCCGGCGGGTAAAAGTGATTTAAAAGAAAAATAAACAGTTAAGTGGTATTAATGCCGGCATGATTACTATATGCAGGCTTTACAAACAACAACAACCTCTTATTCTTACATAACAATTATATTCATCATATAATTACTTTAATTTTTATCTCTTTATTTCAGGCAGAAAATGCTGGTTATTTCTCCCTCGCCGGGCAGAACCGGTCCTATGTCAAGAATAAAACAAAAGTTTGGCCCTGCCAGGATAAAATCAGTAAACTAGTGATAGTACTGTAGTTCTTTTACTCCATTTTTTTTGTTACTATCCTGCTTCTGCAGTGGCCGGGCCTGACCAATAAATTATTGCAGGCATTTCCGGCAATCTTGAGCTCTGGCGGGTTGCAGTTTTTGTAATCTCATCAGCTCCGGCAAGCCTTCATTTCCGGTGGACATTTATTCCTGGCAGAGTTTCATTCCCGGCATGTTGATTGTTTTTCATAGAAATAGTAATCTGTCTATTAAAGCTTTAATAAAAGAAAACTGTACTTTCACAATCAATAAAGCCATGGAAAATTTATATCTTATTGCAGATAGAATGTATTTGGAATAGGAGTATTAAATGGGGAATCAACAAATGAATAAAAATTTTTTAAAAAAAGCAAAATTTGCCGGTCCAGCCGGAATATTGCTAAATTGGGTATTTATGCTGTTATTTATATTATTTTTATCAATAGCCACCCTATTTTTATCCTCGTGCGGGCTAAGCTTAAAGAGGTTTGAAGACACCAGGGATAAGATGGGGACTTATGTAAATATCGTAGTGTATACACATGAAAGTGATTACCGGAAAATAATAGATGACAGTTATTTAATAATAGACAAGCTTTCTAAAATTGCATCCAGTTATGATCCAGAAAGCAGTATTTCGATATTAAATAAAAATGGTTTTATTGAAAATGCGCCCAGTGAGCTTATTGAAATAGTAAGCCTGTCAAAATCATACAATGAAACGACAGGAAAAGCTTTTGATATAACAGTTGAACCTGTGCTGAAACTCTGGGCAGAGGGCTTATGGGAAAAAAGCGAAGAAATCCAGAAACAAAAAATTGGGGAAGCCCTTAATCTTGTAGGATCAGATATGATAAGGATCGAAGGGGCTTCTATCAGCTATAAAACAAAAGGTATGGAAGCTACACTTGGAGGTATTGCAAAAGGATACATTGTTGACAGGATGATTGATTTCATAAAAAGTAATGGAGTAAAAAATGCTCTTGTAAATGCGGGAGGCGATATTGCAACTCTTGGCTCCAAGCCGGCGGGAGAGAAATGGATTGTCAGCCTGGAAAATCCTGACAACTTAAAGGAAAAGATTATATCTTTCGCTATTTCCGGTGAAGCAATAGCTACTTCAGGTAACTATTTCAGGTATTTCGACCCTGAAAAAGAGGTTCACCATATAATCGATCCAAGAACCGGATACTCGGCAAACCTTTGTATCAGTGCAACAATAATAGCAGAAAATGCCACAATTGCTGATATTCTTGCGACTTCTGTTTTTGTACTTGGGCCGGTTGAAGGGATAAAGCTTGTGGAAAAGCTTGATGGAGTTGAAGCTTTGATAATTGACTCTGACCGGAATATTTTCAGATCGTCCGGTTTGAATAAGTACATAGTAGACTAATGCGCCATGGGTAAATTTGTCCGGAGAATAATGTTTTTTGCTAAGAGGCTTCATCATTATGACTGTTATAAGAAAAAAAGGTTTTACAAACGGAATAAGGCTTGATGAGAATAAGAAATCAGCCTATAGTCCCATACAGATATTCAAAATACCTTCAAGAGTAATAATACCGCTTCAGCAGCATATAGGTGCAGAGTGTGAACCTCTTGTGAAAAAGGGTGACTTTGTTTTGGAAGGACAGCTTATCGGTGATTCAAGCGAAGCAATTTCTGCAAGAATCCATTCTTCAATAAATGGGGTAGTGTCAGGTATCCTGAAAATAGTAAATCCCTCAACAAGCACTATTATTAATGCAGTTGAAATAAGGGCTCATGAAAACCCTGAAACCCATTTACACAACCGAACCAATAAAACTGAAGAAATCCGGGAGAAAGCCTCGCCTGCCCCACCCAAAGCCACTGATAATATACCTTCTGCTGCAGATGCGGCAATCGATGATACAATTACATTCGCCGATGATATTCTTAAAGCTTCTGATGATATTCACTATGACCGTGGCGATACCCTTTCCTTCAATACCGGTATTACTAAAACTACAGATGATATTACTTCTTACACTGACGATATTCTTGCTGCCGTTGATAAAATCCCGGTCATCAGGCTTCTTGAAATAATAAAAAACTCAGGTATAGTCGGGCTTGGGGGCGCCGCTTTCCCGACCCATATAAAATTATCACCCCCGGCAAAAAATAAAATAGATACCCTGATAATAAACGGATGTGAGTGTGAGCCGTATATTACGTCAGATCACAGATTGATGCTCGAATATGGACATGAGGTTATCTGCGGAATATATATAATTTCAAGGATTTTAAAAACCGGAAATGTATTTATTGCAATTGAAGACAATAAAGAAGATGCAATTATTAATCTTGAAAATATAATATACAGTCTCGGACTGGAAAAAAGTTTCAAAATTGTCTCATTGCAATCAAAATACCCAATGGGTGCAGAAAAAGTGCTGATTTACAATATTTTAAGAAGGAAGGTCCCTGCTGGATCGCTTCCCTTTGACGTGGGAGTAGTGGTTAATAATGTCGGGACTTCCAGGGCAGTATATGATGCCGTAATCAAAGGCAAGCCGCTTATAGAAAGGGTCATTACAGTAACAGGAGATATTGAAAGTCCTGTTAATTTAATGGTAAGGATAGGCACTCTTCTGGGGGACATAATTGAGAGCATCCATGCTCCTAAAGATAAATCATTAAAACTGATTTTCGGCGGCCCTATGACAGGTTTTTCCATAAACAATATGGATTTCCCTGTTACTAAAGCCATTAACTGCATATTGGTAAAACATGTCAGTAAACAGGCAGAAAACAACTGCATCAGATGCAGTAGGTGTGTAAGTGTTTGCCCTATGAACCTTATGCCTCTTATGTATGCAAGCTTTGTGAAAAACAACAAATACGATGCATGCCGTGAGTATTACATAGAAAGTTGTATTGAATGCGGCTCCTGCGCTTATGTCTGCCCGGCGTCTATCCCGCTGCTGGGCTATATTAAAACCGGTAAATCTGTCCTGGCAAGGAACAATTAGATATGGAAACAAGGGAATTAATCAAAAGCGGCGAAATACTTATCTCACATCCTCCACATATATGGAAGGGTTTTTCGACTGCAAAAATAATGTACATAGTGCTTGCTATTCTTTTATTGCCTGCCGGTGCGGCTGTTTATTTTTTTGGGCTCCATGCATTATGGGTAATGCTGTCTTCAACAGCAACAGCAATCCTGGTGGAATTTATTATCAGGAAATTGAGAAAGAAAAGATTTGTAATGGATGGCAGTGCAGCAATAACAGGACTTCTCCTTGCGCTGACCCTGCCACCCCGTATACCCATATGGATGGTAATTGTCGGTTCTGTATTTTCAATTGCTATTGTAAAAGAAGCGTTTGGCGGCCTTGGATATAATATATTCAATCCGGCTCTCGCCGGAAGAGCCTTTCTTGCAATCTGCTTTCCAGTCAGGATGACAGAATGGTATTTACCCGGCAATTTTGCGGTTGATGCAATGACTTCAGCAACTCCCTTAAGTGAGTCTTACATGTATGAAGGAACAAAGGCTGCTGTTTATAAAGATCTATTCTTCGGAAACATTGCCGGTTCTATTGGTGAGACTTCGGCAATGATAATAATCATTGGCGGCTTGATACTTATATCTTTGCGGCTTATCGACTGGAGAATACCGGTAATATATATAGGCACCGTGGCTGCGGGCGCATTGATTTTCGGGCAGGATGCTGTTTTCCAGATTTTTGCAGGCGGATTGATGCTTGGCGCTTTTTTCATGGCAACTGACTATGTGACTTCCCCTGTTACTCCGCTTGGAAGATCAATATTTGCTTTCGGCGCCGGTGTAATAACATTGCTTATCCGGAATTATAGCGCAATGCCTGAAGGTGTGTGCTTTGCAATCCTTATAATGAACGCGTTTACTCCGCTGATTGACAAATATATAAAACCTAAACCTTTTGGATACTTAAGAAAACGTGCAAAATTAAAAATAAAAGACCAGGTAAAAGTATAAAATTTGCGAAATATTATAGAGCCAAGTAAAAATACAGGCTCAGAAAAATGTAAGTTGAGAAAAATAAATACTTTAGAAATATTATAAAACCAGGTAAAAGTAAAAACCTAAGAAAAGTAAAATAGTGATGGCAATAAAAACTTAGGAAAAGTAAAATAGCGATGGAAATAAAAACTTAGGAAAAGTAAAAATCTTAAGAAAAACAAAAACTGACAGATGGAAAATAATTTTAGCGGCGGCGGCAGCAACAGTAACAACAAGAATAATAATAGTAAAACTATAAAAAACAAGACCGGTTTTACTGAAAAGATGCTTAAAAACAGGTATTATCCGATTGTTTTTTTAATAATTATAGTTTTTGTTTCTGTAAGCCTGGTAATGCTCCTTAGTAATGTAACCAAAGCCAGAATAATCGCACAGCGCGACGAAGCGATAATAAGCCAGTTTAAAGTCATATTTCCGGATATACAGGATTACAATTCAAGAGATGTATATTATGAGATTTACAGCGGCGGAGCAATTATTGGATATGCTTTCATTGCCAAAGGCCAGGGTTATGGAGGCGAGATCAGTATTTTAATTGGCATAAATTCAGATTTTGCAGTAAAAAAAATCACTATAATTGCAAATACGGAAACTCCCGGACTTGGAACAAAGATTTCAGAAAACTTTTTTATTGACCAGTTTGCCGGGCTTTCATCAAGTGAAATCTCACTTGCAAAAGATGGAGGAAAAATAGATGCCATCACGGGCGCAACAATCAGCTCTCAAGCTGTTGTTAATGCAGTTAAGAACCAATTGGAAACAATTGTGGAAATAATAAAGGGGCAACAAAAATGACAAAATCGCCCGAACGGTCTGTAGCTAAAGAATTCTTAAAAGAAGTCTTAAAAGGAATCGTGGCTTCGAATCCTGTTTTTGTACTGGTACTGGGTTTGTGCCCCGCGCTTGCAGTCACAATCTCTATAGATAATGCTTTAGGGATGGGTGCAGGTGTACTTTTTGTGCTGCTGGGTTCAAATATCATAATCTCACTGATTAGAAAAATTACTCCCGGGCTTGTAAGAATACCCGTTTTTGTAGTAGTAATAGCAACCTTTGTTACTATATTAAGCCTTGTATTTGAAGCTTATGTTCCGCTATTATATAAATCACTTGGTATATATCTACCTTTAATTGTGGTCAACTGCATAATTTTAGGAAGAGCTGAGGCATTTGCTTCAAAAAGTACAATTTTAATGTCCACTGCAGATGCAATAGGCATAGGCATAGGATTTACTGTTGCGATGCTGCTGGTCTCCATATTCAGGGAAGTTCTCGGAACCGGGAAACTAGTAGTATTCGGAAATACAGTTTTTTCTATTCCGGTTTTATCCGAAAGCCCGCTGGCATTTTTTATAATGCCGCCCGGGGCATTCCTGGTGCTGGGGCTTCTACTTGGATTATTCAGATGTTTGGGGGTGCTAAAAAGTGAGTAGCAGTGCAAACCTTGTAACAATTTTTGTCGGTATGGTTATAATAAACAACATGGTGCTGACCAAATTCTTAGGGCTGTGCCCATTTTTTGGGGTGTCAAAAAAATTATCAAACGCCATAAGTATGGGCGCTGCGGTAACTTTTGTAATGCTGATGGCTGCAACTGTGACATCAGTTATCTACAACTATATTCTTGTCCCCTACCAAGTGGAATTTATGAACATTATCATATATATTCTTGTGATAGCTGCGCTTGTACAGATTGTGGAAATAACCATAAGAAGGACCAACATTCTCCTTTATAATGCCCTTGGCATCTATCTTCCGCTTATTACAACTAATTGTGTGGTTCTTGGAATAACGCTTATAAATGCAAGCAACAATTATTCCATAGTCCAGAGTATGGTAAGCGCTGTAGGCGGAGGTCTTGGTTTTACTCTTGTCCTTATAATAATGTCAGGAATCAGGGAAAGGCTTGAGCTTGGTGAAACACCAAAATCGCTTAGGGGCCTGCCGATAGCATTTGTGATTGCGGCGCTTCTTGCGCTTGCATTCATGGGCTTTAGCGGTTTATTATAATTTTTTTAAAGCGGTGAATAATTTTATGCTTTGGCCAATATTAATATTGACAGGAATCGGCGCAGCCTTTGGTATATTGATTTTTGTTGTAACCAGGATACTGCCTCCGGAACCTGCCTCCCTTAAAAAAGCCGAAGAAGTCAACGAGAGCCTTCCCGGCATGAATTGCGGTGCATGCGGGTATCCGGGCTGTTTTGCTTATGCACAGGCATTATCCAAAGACAAAAAGATTTTTTTCAGCAGTACCTGCACCGCAGCACTTCAGGATGAAAAGATGCTTTCCGGTATTGAAAAAGCGCTGGGTTTGAACGTTGACAAATCCTCTATGAATAAAAAGGCTGTCGTTAAATGCTCTGGCAACTGCGAAAATATCGGTGTATATACAGGTGTTGCCTCATGCAAGACCGCCTCAAAAATCCTGCGCGGATTTAAGAAATGCCCCTATAGCTGCCTCGGATTAGGTGATTGTATTAAAACTTGCCCGCAAAATGCAATTCACCTTGATATCAACACAAATATTGCTGTTATAGATCCTGAAAAATGCAATGGATGCGAATTGTGCGTAAAAGAATGCCCCAGGAATGTTATAAGACTTGTACCTGCAAACTCTAAAATTGTATTTCTATGTAATTACCAGGACTTAAGAGATATTCCCGGACGGGAAAAGTGTAATTCGGGATGCACAAGATGCAGAAAATGTGTCAAGGCATGCCCAAATGAAGCAATTACATGGAGCAGGGATAAATCCATACCTGAGTTTGATTTCGAAAAATGCAACAACTGCAGAGCATGTATCGAAGCCTGCCCACAAAAAATATTGGTTGAACTGGATGAGATTTTGAAGAAATAGTGAAATAAACAGTATTATTTTATATATATTATAAACAAGAGTAAAAAGGATTTAAAAAAGTTTTTTTACAATCTTGTTTCTGCCAGGTCCTTGTGCTGAAGTGTTTTTTAAAACTTCTTTATTGTTCTATCATGGATATGAATTATTTCCCCATAAATCTTGATGCCAGCGCCTGTGCTACAAATGCAACCGCAAACAAAACGCTTGAAATAATCATCATCGGGTGAAGTTCTTTGAATCTGCCCCTGAACAGTTTAATCAAAGTATAGCTAATAAAGCCGAATCCGATTCCGTATGAAATATTATAGGTAAAAGGCATTATAATAATTGTTAAAAATGCCGGTATCCCTATCTCAAAATCCTTGAAATCAATCTTTGATATCACGCTCATCATTAAAAACCCGACGATTATCAAGGCCGGGGCAGTAACGGGATATTTGTAAGCCCCCTCAGCTGTCTGTACTCCTCCTCCGACAACTGCTATAAGCGGCGCAAAGAAAATGGAAAGCAGGAACAAAGCTCCGGTTGTTGTCGGCATGATTCCGGTTCTGCCGCCTTCAGATACACCGGAAGCGCTTTCAATGTAAGTGGTTATTGAGCTTGCGCCAAAGAGGCCGCCGACAATTGCTGCGCCTGAGTCTACAAGCAATACCCTGTTGAGTGATTTAAGATTGCCTTTTTCATCCAGGAGGCCGGCCTCTTCACCTACGCCTATTACTGTGCCCATGGTATCGAAAAAGTCTGTCATAAAAAGTGCAAAAACCATTATTATTGCAGCTATATTTAATGCTCCATTGCTCCAGACAGCGCCAGGGATATCTGCCTTAAAAAATGTTGAAAAACTTTGGGCCGTCGGCAGGCTTACGATCTGGGTTGGAGGAGGAATAATCCTGAATATCATGCCTGCAATAGTGGACCCGGCAATGCCTATAAGGATTCCACCCCTGACTTTATATGCAACAAGTATAATAGTCAGTATAAGGCCAAATGCGGCAAGCAATGTATAACCGGCCGTAAAATCACCAAGCTTGACTGCCGTTACAGGATCAATTGCCACAAAACCGGCTTCCTGCGCACCGATAAAAGCAATGAACAAGCCTATGCCTACGCCTATCGCATACTTTAGCCCCATTGGAATAGCATTCATCAGGGTCATTCTCAATTTGGTTAAAACCATTATGAGTACAAGCAGGCCCTCTATCACTATTATTCCCATGGCCTGCTGCCATGTCAACCCGAGGCCGAGTATTATGGTAAAAGTGACCACTGCATTTATGCCCATACCTGAGGCAAGCGCAAACGGCGTATTGGATACAAGCCCCATCATGATGCTCATCACCCCTGCACCAAGGCATGTTGATACTACTGCCGCCTCAAAAGGAATCCCTGTCGCGCCACCGCTTGAAAGAATCGCAGGATTTACAAAGATGATGTAGGCCATCGTCATAAACGTTGTTATGCCTGCGATGATTTCCTTGCTTACAGTCGTTTTTCTCTCTTTCAGCTTGAAATAACTCAAGTTTTGTCCCCTCCTGTTTATTAAAGATATATTATAAGAAAATCATAACTTATTCATAACATGTTAATAAATAGAATAACTTATTATACTTAATTATAATGAGAAGTTTCAATTAAAATATTTTTAATTTTACTTATTCTTTTATTTATATTAATTTAATATATTAATAATATATATGTAACTATAATAAGATAATATCGGGAGCATTGGGTTTTAAGATAATATCAGGGGCATTGAATAATAAGGCAATATCAGAGGCTTTAGGTTTTAAGATAATATCAGAAGCTTTGAGTTTTAAGATAATTTGAATTATGGCCCTTGTTTTTATATATTAGTATAAAATAAAAAGAAGTTCTTCTTGCAGATTTATCAATTGTATAAACTAAAAAGAAGTTCTTCTTGCAGATTTATCAATTATATTTTTGATGATTTTAATAAATTGGATTTAACACCTAAAATATTATGGACCGCAAAATTGTAGCAATAGATTTTGAAACTGCAAATGAGATGATGTCCAGCGCCTGTTCCCTGGGAATCGCATTGCTGGAGGGCAATAAAATAACAGCGGCAAAACACTGGCTCATAAAACCTCCGGAATTGCGCTTTAATTATTTCAATTCAGCCCTGCATAACATAACAGCAAAAGATGTTGAAAAGAAACCTGAATTTTACCGCATATGGCCCTCTGTAAGAAAATATCTCGAGGGTAATATTATCATTGCTCACAATGCCGGCTTTGATATGGCTGTTTTAAGATCAGTCTTAAGGGTCTACCGGATCGAAATACCTGAATTATATTATACCTGCACTGTCTGTCTTTCAAGAAAAGTATGGAAAGGATTTGATAATTACAGGCTATGCACTATTGCTAAAAACCTTGAAATAACCTTTAAACACCACGATGCAAGGCAGGATGCCTGCGCCTGTGCCGGCATTGCAGTCACTGCTGCAGAAAAGCTGGGTGCAGAGAGCCCGTTCGAGCTTATTAAAAAGCTCGGGCTGAAAATAAACCGGCTGAAAGATATTTAATATTGACTGCATTAATAATTGCAGTATGTATTAATTGCAGTATTGCAATATTTTGCACTTTAGCTTATTATTGTTTTATTAGTAAGCCAAAAGAAAACCTAACACCAACCCATACTTCAGGAGTAATACAGTGACATATGTAAACACAAAAGAAATGCTTATAAGAGCCAGGCAGCAGAAATATGTAGTCGGTGGTTTTAATATCGTAAATCACACTTCCCTGGTAGCTGTGATTGAGGCAGCAAAGGAAAATAATTCGCCTGTTATTATACAGACGTCCCAGAAAACTGTTAAAGAGCTTGGCTATAAAGTATTGCCAAGCGTCATTAGGGAACTTGCCTCAGAAACTGATGTCCCCATTGCAATGATACTTGACCACGGCACAGATCCTGAGATAATAGATAATTGCATCAAGTTTGGCTGGTCCTCTGTTATGATAGACGGTTCAGCCTATCCATTCGAAAAAAATATTGAAATAACAAAAAAAATTACGGATCTTGCTCATTCAAAAAATGTCACAGTTGAAGGCGAGCTTGGGCATATCGGAGGGGTGGAGGAGCATATAAGCGTTGACAGCGACAAAGTGCTTCTTACTGACCCTGAAAAAGTCATGGAATTTGCTGAAAAGACACAAATCGATTCGCTTGCAGTTGCAATAGGCACAAAACACGGTTTTTACGATATCCAGTATGAGCTTGATTTTAATCGCCTTGGAAAGATAATGGACATCACTGATTTTCCAATTGTTATTCACGGATGCTCAGGTCTTGCAGAAAATGATTTAAACAGGTTGATTTCCTTCTGCCCTTCCAAAATGAATATATCCACTGAGATCAAGCATGTCTATATTGACTCCTGTAAAAAATATATTGAAGATAATCCCGATGAATATGAACCGGTAAAAAAGATAAGTTATGTTCAGCGCCAGGTAAAGGAACTTGTTAAAAAATATATGGATATTTTTGGAAGCACTGGAAAAGCCTGATAAAGTTAACCGATAAAGTTAAAAAAGAAAGACTGTCGAGAAGGTTTGGAGCTGTCGTTTAATATGCATAATTATAAAATGGAACATATGCTTGTTTATAAACCGAAATATGAATGTGATCTTCACTGCCATACCATGCGTTCTGACGGAAATGACAGTCCGGAAGAACTTGTTAAAAAAGCCGCAGCCCTAAAAATGCATGCAATAGCTATTGTGGATCACGACATCATGCCCGAAAGACCCGCTGATATTAAAAGATTTGCTAAAGGCCTCGGACTTGTGCTTGTCTTTGGTTGTGAATTTTCATGTGACCCTTACGTTGATGATGTGCATATTATAGGATATGAACTTGACTGGGAAAACCCCTTGGTGCTTGAGGAAGAAGCAAAAGCAAAACTTTCAAAATCAGAAGCTTACAGGGACCTGTGCGCTCTGCTATCAAAAAAGGGCATGCCGATAGATTATGAAAATGAGGTATTGCAATATATTGACGCAAGCGGAAGCTTCAGGAAAAGAAAACCTGATGATGTCCAAAGAAAGCATATATTCGAACTTATGGCAGCAAAGGGATATTTTCCATCGTGGGAGAAGGCAAAACTTGCTGTAAGGGATAATCCTGAATTTAATATAAGAAGAAAAAAAATAAATCCCTTAAAAGCAATTGAATTAATAAAAAAGGCAGGCGGCCTTTCAGTACTGGCTCATCCTTATCTTATCGATGAAAATCTTTATTCCGAAGACATTGCTGCCGCTAACAGGGGGAACTATATAGAAAACCTGATAACCGCGGGCCTTGACGGCATCGAATCATGTTACACATACAGCAAAACTACTTATAAGGGCAGCCTGTCTGATATCCTGATAAAAGAAACAATTGAGAATAAATACAAGAACAGTATAAGATTTTTTACAGGCGGTTCCGATTACCACAATGATGCAAAAAAGGGCTCGCAAAACCCAAGGCAGATAGGCGAGGCCGGTATTAGTTTTGAACAATTCAGCAGGATATTCTAAAATGTATCTGCGCTCAACCACTTTTAACACTGTAAAAATTTAAGAAAAACTTAGGATTAATACTTCCTCTTTAAAAAGATTCCTTAAATAAACTGGTTTTCTTTTGGTCAGTATTTTCCCCTAATCTTTATTTATAGCTAATTCCATATTATTGCTTATCTCCTTTATCCGGTTCTTCTCTACCCCTGCATCCCCTGCATATTTCTTCCAATTATTCATGGCTGCAAGCACCTGTTCTATTATTTCTTTCGAGGATTTTATATTGTTTTCATTTCCGAGCGTAATCAGGTCCTTATGGTTTATCTTCTCCCTCTTTCCATTGACTGACATCTGGTGCCTTCTTGTCCATTTTCCTTCCGGATTATGGTTGTAAACAACATCATATGCGGGAGATAATCTCCAGGAACCATCCTTTCTTAAAAGAAAAGAAATATTTTTTGTATGATCATCAAGATTTTTGCCCGCTATATTAAATACCACTCTTTTATACATTTCCAATGCATCGTTATAGGATAATTTCATTTTTCTCATTACCTGGAACGCCTGCTCATACGAATATGAGACTAAATCATTATAGTCAAAATGAACTATGGCGCAAAGTGTCTGCATGTGCAGCCTTTCATTTCCAGGTTTTCTGTCAAACCGCTTCGTCATAAAGTGCGCCCTGCCGTTCTCCTCCAAAAGCCTGCATTCCATCATATTTATTCCTGCATCTTTGGCCATTTTGTAATAAGCATATTCTATCCTTCCATATCCTGCAGGTTCGCCCAATTTATCATCCATTATTCCATCGAACTTTAATATCCAATGTTCAAATCCTTTGGGAATATCCACCTGCCCGGAACGGACCTCGCCCGTTTTATCATTTATGGCAATTACAGCCTTTGCCCTTGCTCCACCTGCAGAAGTGCCTACCCTTATAATTTCATTTAATGTATTGCTTTCGTTAATGTATGATTTTGGCTTTAACTCTTTTCTCTCATTTAATACATATTTCGCCAGTTCTGCCAGCTCTTCAATATTTATCAATTGAGACTTGTCTTCCCTGCCAAAAATAGCAGGCTCGTATTCGAGCGCCCCCATTCCCCTTTTCCCTATATAGCATAGTCTGTCAACACTATTAAAATCTTCTTCCGATCTCCCATGCATCGCAAGCCACTTGCCAATCAGCCTGTTCCCATATTTGTCAGGGAGTGAGTCTGCCAAAAGACCCGGCAGCCCTTTATATGTAATTCCAGGGAGATTTGCAAATGAATGTATCCTGCTGCCCCTGGCCAGTTCGCCCAAGGGCATTATTATCGGTGACAAATCAATGCCTTCCCGGACAAAGTCTTCTTCAAATTCCATAGCAGCAAATCTTCTGTTATCGTCCCAGGAAACTGCCCCAACTCTTCTTCCCCAAATCTTTCCCGGGGTTCCGGGTTATCAAGATTAAAGCAAACCTGGATAAGTTCTTTTATCTTTAATTTGTCCCTGATAATTACCTGAAATATATTATATTTTTCAAGAAATAAGACCCCATATTGTCCATGGGGTCTTATTTAAATAGAATGCGTTAAAACTTAAAATGAGCAACTATTTACCTATTACAAATGTCTGGATAGGATTAGACTTATCAAGATTAAATGTCTTAACCGTATACGTTCCATCGGGTAAATCTACAATAAGATTTGGATTATCACATGGCATGTCTGTTTCAAAA
This sequence comes from Candidatus Humimicrobiales bacterium, assembly GCA_038320085.1. Classification (GTDB taxonomy): domain Bacteria; phylum Actinomycetota; class Humimicrobiia; order Humimicrobiales; family Humimicrobiaceae; genus Fen731. The sequence continues at coordinate 12,534 of JBBQDW010000008.1, read as the reverse complement.
ACCAATTTCCCGCTTGTATCATATATCCTTACCCAGTTATTGTCCCTGAAGGGGTACCAGAATATAAACTGGAAATCGTCATTTTCATTGACCCATACCCTGTAACAAGTCATATCCATGGTCCTGACCCAGGGAACTTCTCCACTAGAAACATTAACATTGAACTCTTTTACCAGGAAATTTTCCGGGTTTATACCACCCTCCTCATTATCACCTTCAGGAACAATAGGGACAACTACTGCAAAATAATGGCCAGCCTGTAAAGTAACCTGGACATTTACTGACCAGGGACTGCTGTCTATAAAGAAGAGACCTTCCGGAGTCCCGGTCATTTCACCTTCATCACCCGTAGGTATGGTGCCATAAACAAGGTATGGTATTATACCGGCACCGTCAGTGCTCATGCCAATGTTAAGAAGCTCATCCCATGTGCCATCATATTTGAATATCCATATGAGAACCGGTATCCCTATTGCATTCCGGGCTTGCAGGTTTACGGTAGTTATACCTCCGACAGGACCCGGATAAACATTAAAGTCTCCCCCTCCTTCGTTCGCGTTTACATATAAAACTGCACTATCGGATACTGTATAACCCAAACCATCATCGTAAGTTGCTTTTATTGTTGTTATTCCGGGATTGAGAGCTGTAATTTCACCACTGTCTGGGTTTATTATGGCGACATTATTGTCAGTACTGGACCAAACTACAGGATCATCCGATACAGAAATGTCATCTAGATAACAATTTGCCCGGAAAGTCGGGGTATTGGTATCACCGACAGTTAAGTAGCCTGTATCAGGGTACACCTCGATCCTATCTATTAGAGGATCTGCAAAAATTTGCACAGGCAGCACCAGCAGGGCAAGCATTACAATAATTACGCATGCTGTGGCTACTGATAATTTTTTCATCTTGTCTCCTTTTCTCATCATTCGAGCATTTTGTCTTTTTTTGTTTTTTACAATTTCTTTAAAACTGTTATTTTATAAATCGGCATAAACTAAATAAAACTTTAGATATTTTTATTAATTATTATGTATATACTTAAATATTTGTTTAAATTGTTTTATTAATACTTTAATGTTAACTTTATGATTGTTTAATGGAAGCAAAGATGCTGTTTTTCAGATTAAATGACAACCGCCATGCAATAGATATTAGCAGCCGCCTTCTTACCTGCTAACTTTTTACGAATCCTTTGTTTTATACTTTAGGTACCAGATTTATATCAGATTATGGTGTTTATCTATGATTTATACTTGTGAGATCCAAAAGCAAGTTCTTATAAATCACATTCCAAGTTTCTTGTGAATATTTTGATTAAGCATTTCTTTCCTTTTACCCGTCCATGTTTGGGCTTTAACTTCCTTAAGAAGTCCGTCACAAAAATCACTGACATCATCTCCTACAATGTCAAGTACATTTTTGCCCTCCTGCGCTCCTGATTCAAACAATTCCAACATATCCGTAAGAACATTCATCATGCTGGAAATATCGCAAACTCCCACATGAACGCCTCAATTTCTTTTAAAACGATTTGATAATTTACCGGCAGAGCCTGAATTCGTTTTTTGTAAATTTTATAGTCTACTTTTTCCTGTCTCCAACGCCTTAAAGTTGAAAGTATTTTTATTTAGCAACATGATTCTCCTTTAATCCATTAATTTTTAATAAGACAAAGTTCCATTTGTCCCAAAACGCTGAGAGTTCCCTTTGCCCAAATAAGATTTGAATTTTGCAAAAAACCCAAATATATTAAAATATAATATTACCATTACATATTACTTGATAAACTTTTAATATTATACTATAATTCTTATATGATAAACTACAATAATTATGCTTTTATAGACGGACAAAATCTACATAAGACTATTGAAAATTTATCTTGGTTTTTTTGTTACTTCAAATTTCACCAATTATTAGAAACACAATTTAATGTCTCTAAAGCATTTTATTTTATTGGTTTTACCCAAGATAGAAATTGTCAACTATATAAAAGATTAAGAAAAGCTGGTTTTCAATTAAGTCTACGACTACCAACAACCGCTATTGTCAATAATAAAAAGGAGATAAAAGCGAATGTTGATTCAAATTTGATAACAAGTGCATTAACTAAATTAAATGATTTTGATAAGGCAATTATTGTTGCTGGAGATGGTGACTATTATTGTTTTACAAAATACTTGTTACGGCATAATAAATTGCTAAAAGTATTATTGCCGAGCAGGCATGACAGCTCAAATCTATATAGAAATGATCGGTTTATGAATAATATTGCTTACATTGAGAAGATGAGAAAATACTTAGAGAAATAAAAAAGGATAGGCCTCAATGGAAACCTATCCATACTATCAACAGGAGTATTATCACATACTTTTAATGCATTTGTCAAATTTAATTTGTAAAATTTAATTTGTAAAATTATTAAATAAAAATTTAATAATTACTATATTTATTAGATATAATATCTTTTATAATACAATGAAGACTTTTGTTAATATAGAAAAAAACATTTATTTCCCCTTTCCCCCTTTTGGCTCTCTAAAAGCGAATTCTTATGATTTTAGAATTAAAAAATAAAAAATCCGGGTAAAATTGCCTGGCAGCATATTGCTAACGGTTTTTCGTCCCACTGGCCAATAGGAATTTGCGCGGCAATTTTTCGCATATCCTCCGCTCTCCCAATGGTCTGTTGACTACTGGTCTTTTTACCTGCCAACACGGTTGCAAATGCCATTAAGCCTTGCCCTGTAGTATTTAAAATTTTCCCAGGTTTGCTGCAGATAAAATCAAAGATTGCCCGGATTTTCTTGAGTGCTAAAAATATATCATACCCGTAAATCCTGTCTCTTACTCTTTTGATTTTCTTACCTCTACTAATAATATATTTAATTTTTCTGCCATTTATTTTGCTATATCCTAAAACCTTTCCAGGGCTAAGCCTTAAAATTCTTACTGCATAAACTCTATTATATCCAGTGGTAACGCTAAATTCATCCAAAACTTTACCCTTATCTTTTTTAGCTGCTTTTCTGTATCTGTTGCCAACTTCGGCTGTTATTGCTTTTCTATGTCTCATTGCTAACATCATTTTTACCCCCTATATTTAAAAGATGTAGATTTCTTTCTTTAAATATAGGTAGTTTTTCCTATTTTATTAAATTATTTTCAGATACTTTTTTTAGATGAAGCAACGATACCGTTTTAGATACTTTTCAAGTGAGGCAATTCGAAAAATTGACATTTATAACTGTTGTATATACAATGGTAATATGAAAACTGTTATTAATATTAAAACAGATAAAGAAATTAAAGAAAAAGCTCAAGAGTTAGCTCGTGAATTAGGAGTGCCTTTGAGCACTTTAGTTAATGTCTTCCTTCGGCAGTTTATTCGAACCCGAGAATTTTCTTTCTCTCTTGCTTATTCAATGAGCCAGGAGCTGGAAAAGATTATTGATGGGGCAGAAAAAGATATTATAAATGATAGAAATCTATCACCACGTTTTGATAGTGCCGAAAAAGCTATTTCTTTCTTGGACAAAAAGTGATAGATGAAACTAAGATTCCATAAAAGATTTATAAAGGACTACAGCTTTCTTGACCAGAAAATTAAAGCAGCTTTTCAGGAACGGTTAAAATTATTCTTTGATAATCCTTATCACGCTAAACTAAAAAATCATCCCCTCAAAGGCAACTGGTTTGGTTATAGAAGCATCAATATCTCCGGGGATATTCGAGCTGTTTATAAATTGAATGATGATGAAGAAGTAATATTTATTACTATTGGTAGTCATGGTCAATTATATGGATAGGGAAAATATTCGGACATGCTAAAGAACATTCTCGACTGATTTTGGCAGTTTTTCTTTAATTTTCATGCTGAAGGATTTAATATTACAAAAATCATTTACCGGCTTAGAAAGCTTTCAATCCTGTCTATTCCTTCTTTTATCTTTTCTGTAGATGTCGCATAACTTATCCTTATGTAATCATCTGCGCCAAATGCCCCGCCGGGAACTACGGCTACATTTGCCTTTGTTAAAAGTTCTCCCGCAAAATCAAAGGAATTTCTCATTTTATCATTAAAAAAATATTTTACTTTTGGAAAAACATAGAAGGCGCCCTCAGGCAGGATGCATTCAAAACCCTTTATAGACATCAGCCTCTTATAAATATAATCCCTTCTCTTTTCATATTCTGCCCTCATGGCTTCTACCGATTCCTGGTTTCCCTGCAATGCTTCAATAGCTGCCCATTGGGCAATTGTGCACGGATTAGACGGGGACTGGTCCTGGACCTTTGTCATCTGTTTTATTATTTCTTTGTCGGCGGCACAGTAGCCTATCCTCCACCCGGTCATTGCATATGTTTTTGAAGCAGCGTTTACGGTAATAGTAATGTCTTTTAACTCATCACTGAGAGCTGCAACACTATAATGCTTTAAGCTGCCATAAAGAAATTTTTCATATACTTCATCGGAAATTATATAAATGCCGTTTTCCAGGCAGATTTTTCCGATTTCGGCAATCTCTTCCCTGCTGTATATTACCCCGGTCGGGTTGCTTGGGCTGTTTAGTATAAACAGTTTTGCTGAACCGTCGCCTTTTACATTTCCATATTTTTGCGCAATAAAACCCAGCTGTTCCATTTTAAGTTTTAAATCTTCATTAAAATCAATGAATTCAACAATTCCCTCAGAAAGTATTACCTGCTGGCTATAGCTTACCCAGAATGGTTTCGGGATTATGACCCTGTCGCCGGGATTTATAAAAACCCGCATTATGCTGTCAAGCACCTGCTTTGCACCGATGCCGACAAGGATATTTTCTGCACCATAGGTAAGCCCGTTGTCCCTTTCAAATTTAGCGGCAATCGCTGCCTTCAGCTCCCTGATTCCGGTGCTGGCAGTGTAACGTGTCTTGTTTTCATCAATTGCAGCCTTGCCTGCGTTTTTAATATTTGCAGGAGTATCAAAATCCGGCTGTCCGATACCAAATCTTATAACGCTCTTTCCGTCTTTTTTTAACTGGATATCGATCTCATCTGCTTTTTTTTCAAGCGCAAATGTAGGACTTTCCTCAACTTTTAAAATCCTACTGGAAAAAGCCGGTTTTATTTTTTTTGTGTCATTTCCTTCCATAAAGTTCTCTCCAGTTTTTCATTTTTTCATTGTTTTTATTATATAAAGTCCCTTATTTTTTGGATATAGTGGATTTTATCCCTGTGTCCTTGCTGTTACAACGCATCTTTAATTGAAAGCTGAATTCGTTTTCTTGGAATATCAGCTTCGAGGACTTTTACTATTACTTCCTGGTGAAGCGAGAGTTTGTCTGCCGGGTTTTTTATAAATTCCCGTGATATCTGTGAAATATGGACGAGCCCGTCCTGTTTTACCCCAATATCCACGAACGCCCCAAAATTTGTGATGTTTGTCACAATCCCGGGAAGTATCATGCCCGGCCTTAAATCCTCTATGGTTTTTACGTCCTTTTTAAATTCAAAGACAGTGATAGTTTTTCGTGGATCCCTTCCGGGCTTGGAAAGCTCATTTATTATGTCTTTAAGAGTTGGAAGTCCCGTTTTTTCATCTGCATAGTCGGAAATATTTATTTGCGCCCTCATTTTTTCATCGGCAATAAGCGCAGCTATATCGCAGCCAAGCCGATGCGCCATTTTTTCAACTATATAATAACTTTCCGGGTGCACCGCACTGTTGTCTAAAGGATTGGCCCCATCCTGGATTCTTAAAAATCCGGCGCATTGTATAAAAGCTTTCTCCCCCATCCGTGTAACTTTTAACAGTTCCTGCCTCGACTTGAATGGCCCGTTTTCTTTTCTGTAATTTACTATATTTAAAGCAAGGGCCGGCCCAAGTCCGGAAACATATGTAAGCAGGTGTTTGCTTGCCGTATTTAACCTGACGCCGACCATGTTTACACTGCTCTCTACTACCCTGTCAAGGCTTTCCTTTAATTTATTCTGGTCAACATCATGCTGGTATTGCCCTATGCCCAAATTTTTTGGTTCTATTTTTACCAGTTCTGCAAGGGGGTCCATCAGTCTTCTGCCGATAGACACAGAGCCTTTTACAGTAACATCATAATCCGGGAACTCTTCGCGGGCGGCGGCAGACGCAGAATAAATAGAGGCGCCGTTCTCACTGACGACAAATACTTTTACCGGTTTTTTAAAATTTATACCTTCCACAAATTCCCTGGTTTCCCTGCTCGCTGTGCCGTTTCCAATGGCTATTGCTTCAACATCATATTTTGCGGCAAGGCCTGCAATTTTTTGCCCTGCCTCCTCTGCCTTGTTTTGTGGTTGATGGGGATAAACAGTATCATTTATCAGCAGATCGCCCTGCGGGCTTAATACAACAAGTTTGCATCCTGTCCTGTATCCGGGGTCAAGCGCAAGCACACTTTTTTGGCCCAGGAAAGGAGCCAGTAAAAGCTGCCTTAAGTTAAGCCCGAATACTTTTATAGCTTCATCGTCTGCAGACTCTTTTGAGCTTTTTGCAAATTCTGTTTCAATTGACGGAGCAAGCAGCCTTTTAAAACAGTCCCTGATTGCTGCGCCTACCTGCTCTGAAGATTTATTGGCCGGGACTTTATTGGCAGCCGGGCCCTTATTGGCCGGGACTTTATTGGCAGCCGGGCCGCTTTTTTTACCCGAACCGTTGTTTATAAAGATTTTCTCCAATGCCCCTATTGCATTTTCTTCGCTTACAGTAATTGATACTTTTAGAAAACCTTCAGATTCGCCTCTTCTTATGGCAAGCAGCCTGTGGGATGGACATTTTGCAAGCTCTTCTTCAAATTCGAAATAATCCCTGTATTTTGCCCCTGATTCTTCAAGGCCCTCATAGATTTTTGACCTTATGACTGCCCCGCCTTTAAATACTTCCCTTATGCTGTCTCGCGCCCTTTTGTCTTCGTTTATCCACTCGGCAATTATATCCCTTGCTCCCTGAAGGGCCTCGATAATATTTTCAACTTTATCATTTAAGAACCTTAGCGCCTCATTTTCACAATCTCGTTCGTCCTGTTCAAATATAAGTTTTGCCAGTTCCTCCAGCCCTTTTTCTCTTGCGGCATCCGCCCTGGTCCTTTTTTTTGGCTTGTACGGAAGATACAAATCCTCAAGCTCAGTAAGGGTATTTGCATTTTCTATCTGGATTTTCAGTTCACCCGTCAGCTTGCCTTGTTTGTATATTTCATTTAATATTGCCAGTCTGCGGTTATCTATTTCCTGTAATTTTGCCAGCCTGTCTCTTATGGATTCGACCTGCACCTCGTCCAGTTCACCGGTTGCTTCTTTTCTATACCTGGATATAAAAGGAATGGTTGCCCCCTCGCCTAAAAGCTTTGCTGTGTTTTCTACCTGCCATGATTTTATGGATAACTCTGCTGAGACGGTTTTTACATGACCGGTATTAAATTCAGATGTTGTTACGGCCAACTTTCCTGGTTCCCTTTCTGTTTTTCATTTTTTTTAAATAAGTAAATATTTTATTTTTCAATAAGATTTTTATTGGCAAAAAAAAGAAATTTGCCGTGGTAATTTTAACATATAATTTTTAAATATTAAGCATTTTATAAATTCCTTAAAATAACTTACAATATAGATAATCTTTATAATGGTATTGTTACACTTAAATATAAGATTAAAACCTCTGGAGTAAAATGAACATATTCTTACAGCGGAGCCGGGATTTTTTCAGTGGAGAAAACTTTAAAGAATTGTGGCTTAAGATATATAGCTGGTTTGAAGTCACCCTGGACACCTTATTTGGAAAAGTGCCGTATCTGCCTATCCGAAATCTGCTTATGAATCCGTGGTTTTGGATAATCATTGTATTTATAGTAATCCTGATTATTGCCTTCAGGAGAAGGTGACCAAACCCGGCTTGCGGCTGTTATTATGGTTCTGATCGTCGCCTTCAGGAGACGGTGGCCAAGCCCGGCTTGCGGCAATTATTATGTTTCTGCTCCCTGCCTTCCGGAGAAGATAACCCAATCCCCGTCCTATTGTGGGCCGGCTCATATTCGCTTTTTAGTCTTTTGCGGTGCGCTTTTTTGTGAAGTTTCTGGCTATAAGAAACATTATGCCGAAAAAAATTGCAGCTGTCACGCTCAATGTTATATATTTCCCCAGATTATTCTTGAGGTCCTCAGAAAACAGGTAAGTCCGTGAATTACTTTTCTTTAAATAATTTAAAAAATTATCGTCAAGCAGCCTTTTGTCTTTCTCATTGATATTAGACAGGCGTTTTAAAATTCTTTCCTCTATGTCCCCCTCCCCGGGTTTGATTACCGCTTCTTTGGCTATCTTTAAATATGTGTTAAGACTGTCCATTACCCTTTTTTCTCTTTCTCGTATTTCATTTTGTCTTTGATTATTTTTCTTGCCCTGTGTATGTTTGTCTTTACTGTGCCGATAGGCTTTTTTATTAGAATTGCTATCTCCCTGTAGGAATAGTCCTGCAAGTCTCTCAATATAAGTGGAACCCTATAGCTTTCTTCAAGGTTTACTATTATGTCCAGTACCTCTTTTACAGCTTCCCTTGAAAAAAAATTCCTTTCGATATTGTGGTTTAAATCTGTAAAAACTACTTCATAGCCTTCTTCCAGGTTTTCAAGGCTTATTTTCTTGTCTATTGTCTTTGATTTTATCCTCAGTTTGTCTATGCAGGTATTTACGGTCAGTTTGCGAAGCCATGTCTTAAAGCTTGAGAGGCCCCGGAAATTTTTTATCGAAAGAAATACTTTTACAAATACTTCCTGGCTGACATCTTCCGCATCATGGGAATCCCTTAATATAAAAAATGCATTAGTATATACATATTTTGAGTAAAGCCTGACAAGCTTCTCAAATGCCGCTTTGTCCCCTTTTTGTGACTTTGCTACAAGGATTTTGTCGTCGACCTCATTTTTTGGTTTTTGAGTCTGTGCCTCGTCCTTGCCGCTTTCCTTCTCTTCTTCTAAATCTTCACTGCGTAAAGAATCAGGACCTTTCATTTCCTGTACCTTGGAATGTATGTGTTTTTCAGGTTTTGCCGTCCCGTTTATTTTTTCCATTAAATAAGGATCCGTATGTTCCGATGTTCCTTCGCGATTGTCTGTATGTTCCGATATTCCCTCGCGATTGTCTGTATGTTCCGATATTCCCTCGCGATTGTCTGTATGTTTCAATATTCCCCCGTTTGTATGATTCCGGCAATTATCTTTTTTTTAAAAAATTTGTATACTAGTTATATATTTTAAGATAATAATTATGCTCTACTGCGTAGTTTCAGCAGAAGTTGTGTCTTGGGCAGTTTCTAAAACTGTGTCTATTGTATTTTCTATAGTTTGTCCGCTGCTATCGGTTGTAACACCCGGTCCTGCGGCTTTCTGTGCTGTGGCTGTGGTCTCAACTGACTGCCCCCCTGCTTTGTCGGCCTACTTGGCAGTCGTTGAAGCCGACGATTCGGATGTTCCTGTTTTTCCTGATTTTAAGCTTAAGGCGTCTTCCTGCATTTTAATTATTGCCTCTTCAGGAGTAATGTTGCCGTTTAAGACATTTTCAACATTAATCCTTATCGAATCCCTGATAAATCTTAAGATATCCGTCGGGGGTTTTCCTCTGCATATCAGGGCCTGGCTTAACTGGCCGGATAAAATCGGGTCATTTTTTACCATTGGTGACTGGCTGATAGATTTTAAAACAGAAATGGTCTGTGTCCCCCGGTTCCACTTTTCCTGCAGTTTTTCTGACATAAAGTAAGAAATAAGCTTTCTGGAGGCATCCAGCGACTCTCCATAGCAGTTCATATTTATCATGAATCCAAAACCATCAATCATAGGGGTTGGATTATTATATCCTCCTAAGACTACAGGTATTTTTGAGACCCCAAAATTAATTCTCGCATCATTATATTCGCTTACCGCCCAGCTTCCATTTATTATCATATGTGCCTTGCCTGTTAAGAATGCATTATTTATATCTTCATACTCATAATCATTCGGCAAAAGCTTGTCCTCTTTATACATTTTCTCTAAAAATTTTAAAGTTTGGAGCATGGCTTCAGAATCAAGCGAAATAGCTCCGTTGTCATAGTCGTAGATCCAGTCCTGATACCCCCCAATAAAAGGTATTACCCAGTCAGCTTCCTTTGAATTCAGAAGAAACCCGTATGTTTCTTCTTTGGGATTATTGACTTCCTGGCAATAAGCAAGCAGCTCAGTAAAAGTCGCCGGGACTTTTTGCACCAGGTCCTTATTGTAAAATAACATTAAAAAATCATATGCCCTGAAAGGGATGACAAATCGATTTTCTTCATTTCCGGATATTTCTAAAAGTCCGTCCAGGATATCAGAATAGTATTTCTCGTCTGTTAAAGGCTTTAATACACTGGAAGCTGCAAGTGCCGTGGAGGCCCCTATCCGCGCAATCAGGATTTCGGGACCCGCGCCCGACAGGCTGGCTGCCTTAAACTGGTCCACCAGCTCCTCTTCGCTCCTTAAATGCCTGGAACTTATTTTAATGCCCGGGTTTTCTTTGTTAAATTGTTCGAGATCATTTAGAAGTTCTATCTGCTCTTTGGGATTTAAATCATCCCATATATTAATCTGCAAAAAATTGGAAGGGTTGCTTTCCTCTATTGTCTGGGTTGAAACAGTTTCTGCCGAAGTCTCGATTTGTAAAACATTTGCTTCTTTGCTCTTAAACAGGCTGCAGGATACCAGAAACAGGATTGCCGGCAGCAGCACCAAAGAAATCATTAAAAAAAACAGCTTTTTAAAATCTAATTTTAATTTCACAAGAAGTCCCTCTTATTAAATAAAAAATTTATTTTTTTGTAATTTTTATTTTACCCAAATTTTTCAAACTTTCAAAGTATCGCGAAACGAGACCACAAACTTAAAATGTGTAAACTGGGGCGTATATTCATCGAGTAAAGTTTTTAAAACAAAATCTTCGGCTTGCCCTGCAAAAAGTTTGGGCCTTGCCAGATAACACTCTTTTAGAAAGACTACCCTGTTTCTTAAGTTGTAGAAAACGCCTATAAGCTTTAAATCTTCAATACCGGTGAGCCCAATATTCATAATGGTCCCATTTATAACCATCATATCATCAATATAATAAAAATTCTTCTGTGTAACTACAGGAAACCCTTCAAAGCTTTTATTATAATTCTTGTAGTTGACCCCGATCTTCACCTTTGCAATCTCTATATATTTTGATCTTGTATCATAAATAAGGCTGAATGGAAATTTTTTGCCTGGCAATATATAGTTTGCAGCCGTCTTTACGGTTCGGGAATCCAGTATTTCTCCTTTTGAATTATAAAAGTCAAAGGTTATCTCCATGTTTGTTTTATATAATAAAGAAGAGTTTTTTATTTCTCCAAAAATTAAAAGGTCGCCGTAAATATCCAAATAAATATCACAATTTTTTATTTCAATATCCAGGGATTTTGTAGTATCGATTTTTATAGCCGTATAATCAAAAAGTGAAGCATCCGAGGTTTTGGTTTCCGGATTGCCGCTTAAATCTGAGGCGGGGCTCCCGCTGCTGCCTGAATCCGAAAATAGGGACTCCCCGCTGCTGCCTGTTATGTCCGGGTTTTCGCTTTCGATGCCCGCCTGCTGCCGGTTCTGCTCCGGGGGCCGATTAAATGCCGGGAGATTATTAAAAACAGAACCTGCGGCTCCCTGGCAGGCTGTAAGGGAGAATAAAATTGTCAAAACACATATGACTGTTGCGGCAGGCGTTTTCATTGTTACACTCAGCACTCATCTTCTTTTTTTAATTCGTGCTCTTCGCCCGTTATTTTATTATTCTTGTCTACCAGGAGAATTACCGGATTATGGCCGTCGTACTCTTTTTCGTCCATTGCTGCAAACGCCATTATAATTACTATGTCGCCTTTTAATATTTTTCTTGCCGCTGCGCCGTTTATAATTATGTCCCCGCTTTTGCCTTCAATTACATATGTTTCCAGCCGCTCTCCGCTATCAAGACAAACAACCATAACCTTCTCAAAAGGTTTTAGGCCGGCACGCCTCATCAACTCGCTGTCAATAGTTATACTGCCGTGATAATGCAGCTGCGCATCAGTGACTGTCGCTCTATGTATCTTACATTTTAGTATGTTTATAAGCACTTCTGCCTGCTTTCCTTATAAAAACGATTTTGGATAATTAAAATAATAATCTGTTTTAAATCAGTAAGCAATTTAAAACAGAATGCCTTACACTTGCACCATACCACAAGAGGAGCTAATCGGATACCCCCCCTTTTATAAAACTATGTTTAACTTTTATTATTTGGGCCCGCTTAATTATTTGGACCCTTCTTTAACTTTTATTATTTGGGCCCGCTTAATTATTGGGACCCTTTTTTAACTTTTATTATTTGGGCCCGCTTAATTATTGGGACCACTGTTATCGGGATCCGCCAATTTTAAAAACTATATTATCAATTAGCCTTGTGCCGCCCATCCGGATGGCGCCGGCAATGAGTATATTTCCGCCTGTGTTT
>JBBQDW010000007.1:0-28791 GCA_038320085.1 Candidatus Humimicrobiales bacterium | reverse complement strand
TCAATAGGTTCCATAAAGTCATTTTCAGGCATTAACTTTATGCTGTTTGCTTTTTTAAAGAATCTTTTTACTGTTGCTTCATCTTCAATCAGTGCCGCGACGATCTCTCCATTCATGGCAGTGTCCTGTTTTCTTACGATGATGTAATCCTTGTCAAGGATTCCCGCATTTACCATACTGTCACCTTTTATTTTTAACATGAAGACTTCATTGGTACCTTTTACAAAATCTGATGAGACAGGGAAGTATTCTTCTATGTTTTCTTCTGCAAGTATAGGAGTTCCCGCTGCTATCGTTCCTAAAACCGGGACAAGTACTACATTGTCTTCATTGTGGTGGGATTGTTCTACAGCCTGTTTGTAAATATTCTGGCTTAACTCAAGAGCCCTTGGTTTTTCAGGATCCCTTTTTATGTAGCCTAATTTCTCAAGTTTTTTAAGGTGTGCATGGATAGTGGCTGAAGAATTTAATTTTACTGCTGATGCAATTTCACGGACAGTAGGGGGGTACCCTGACTGTTTGACCTTACTGATGATGCATTCCAGTATTTCTTTCTGCCTTTCACTTATTTCATTATTTTTCACCATAAGAAGTAAACCTTAATCTAATAGTCAGTTATAATAAATATAAATAATAAATATTAAAGAGATGATATCACAAAAGCGAACTTATTACAAACATAAGTTCGCTTTTGTAAATATTGTTAACAGAAAGCAACAGTCTGTATTTTTCAATACTGATCTTATTATAATAATAAGTCTATAATACCTTAAGTTATATTATATTTTTTAGTAAGTCTATACTCTGCCCTGAGCCATATTCTGCTTTTAATAAGTCTATGACGTCTCAAGCTATATTACATTTTTAATATGGCTATAATACCTTAAGCCATATTATGCTTTTTTTCCGGTTATTTTTCTTCTTTTTTTATCCAGGTCATCATTTTTCTAAGTTCTTTGCCCACGACTTCTATAGGGTGTTCAGCTTCCATTTTCCTAGTGGCGTTAAATACCGGTCGCCCTGCCTGATTTTCAAGTATCCATTCCTTTGCAAATTCACCATTCTGGATCTGCTCAAGGACTTTCTTCATATTTTTCCTGGTCTCTTCAGTAATGATTTTTTTACCAACAACAATATCGCCATATTCTGCGGTATCACTGATTGAGTATCTCATCCAGGAAATACCGCCTTCATAAATTAAATCAACTATCAACTTGAGTTCGCTTAATACTTCAAAATAAGCGATTTCCGGCTGATACCCTGCTTCAATAAGGGTGTCAAATCCTGCCCTTATAAGCTCTGAGGTCCCGCCGCATAAAACAGCTTGTTCGCCGAACAGATCTGTTTCAGTTTCTTCTTTAAATGTTGTTGTAATGATGCCGACCCTGCCTGCACCGATAGCTTTTGCATAAGCGAGGCATAATTGTTTGGCTTTTCCAGAAAAATCCTGGTAAACAGCTATTACCGCGGGTACTCCTGAACCTTCAGCATACATTCTTCTGACTATGTGTCCCGGGCCCTTGGGGGCAATCATTATTACATCTACATCATCTTTTGGAACTATCTGGTTATAGTTGATATTAAAACCGTGGGCAAAACAAAGGACATTTCCTTTTTCGAGATTTGGTTCTATTGCTTTATAATATATCTCTTTCTGAAGCTGGTCAGGCAGAAGTATCATAATTATATCGGCAGCTTTAGCGGCCTTGTCAGCGCTTAAAACTTCAAAACCCTTGCCTTTTGCAGCTTCCCAGGGTTTGCCGCCTTCAAGTTCTCCAATAATTACATCCATGCCGCTTTCCTTAAGATTCTGTGCATGAGCATGTCCCTGGCTACCATATCCTATTATTGCAATTTTTTTACCTTTCAGGATATCCATATTGATATCTTTGTCATAATTGATCTCAGCCATTTTTCCTCCCGGATTGATTATAGTTCTAATATTATAAAATTATATTTAAGGGGTTACTTTTTAAAAAAGTTTTTAATACCCCTGAAACCCTGATTATTTTAACAAAAAATAAAAAAAAATACATATTTAAGAACAAACTTTAGACATTAAACCTGAAATCAATGATGTCTCCGTCATTTACAATGTATTCTTTGCCCTCAATCTTCATAAGACCTTTTTCTTTAGCTTTGACAAACGATCCTATCTCAATAAAGACATCATAAGGAATAGTTTCGGCCCGTATAAATCCGCGTTCAATATCAGAATGCACCTTGCCGGCTGCAACAGGGGCCTTTGTTCCTTTTTTTATGGTCCATGCTCTTACTTCGTCTGACCCGGCAGTTAAAAAACTAATGAGCCCCAAAAGCCTGTAAGATGTCCTTATTAACTGGTCAAGTCCCGACTGACTGATTCCAAGTTCAGCCATGAACATTTCCCTGTCTTCTGCATTGAGCCGGGAAAGCTCGTCTTCAATTTTTGCGCTGATAATCACCATTTCTGAATTATCTTTTTGGGAAAACTGTTTTAAATCCATCAGGCTTTGCCAATCATTTATATCTTTGCTGAGATCCTTTTCTGAAACATTTGCAAGATAAATAACGGGTTTTAAGGTAAGAAGGCCAAGAGATTTAATTATCTTTAATTCATCGGCACTTAATTCAATGTTTCGTATCGGGATTTCTTTTTCAAGAGAGATTTTTATTTTTTGAAGTATTTCAGCTTCTGCTTTGGTTTTTTGGTCAATCGTCCTTGAAGATTTTTCAATAGATTCCAGCCTTTTTTCGACACTGTCAAGATCAGCTACTATTAACTCAAGGTTTATGGTTTCCATGTCTCTTATAGGATCCAGGGTTTTTTCCACATGCGCAACATCTGCGTCCTCAAAAAACCTTATAACCTGTATGAGGGCATCTACTTCCCGCAATTGAACAAGGAATTTATTTCCCATGCCTTCGCCCCGGCCGGCGCCTTTAACCAGGCCCGCAATATCTACAAATTCAATAAAGGCAGAAATAGTCTTTTTTGGTTTAAATATCCGGGTTAATTCTTCCAGCCTCTCATCAGGGACAGCAACTATGCCTGTATTCGGGTTAATGGTCGAAAACAGGGATTTATTTGTTGCAATGGTTGATTTGGTAATGGCATTAAAAAGGGTAGTCTTGCCAACATTTGTAAGGCCTATTATTCCTAATTTCATATTAAAAATCCTAAAAAAAACTTGTTTTTATTAAAGATCAAAACCATTGGAATTTATAGATTTTCTTCTGCAAAAACCTCAGAAATTATAATCTTTTTTTAAAATTACACAAGAGGAAAACCCAGTAAAACCTGTAAAACAGCAATTGCTTCAATTTCATCCGACACTCTTTTATTATTTAACTTGGAGAAATTTTTCATTGCTAATGTAATAAATATTTATAAAATCCCTAAAATTGTATAGAATATTTATTAAATACTTATATTAAGTAAGGTTCTTTTTTGAAATTCATATTGCTATGGAATCACGGTCTACATTTTTGATAAACTGGGTTGGTAAGGACCTTAAATAATTAATATAGCCTTCTGATAGTACTTGGATTGACAGTATTACATCAAATTCAATTTCCAGCTCATAACCAATAAATCTTATTTCCCTGCTTAAATTTCTTTCATCAGATTGTGTTATAACTATAATATCAATGTCGGAATCTCTGGATGCGTCTCCTCTGGCCTTAGATCCAAACACTAATATCTTAATTTTTTCTTCAGGGAATCTTTCTTTTATTTTATTTTTGAAAATATTAATAGTTTTATTTTCTTTTAAAGATAATTTCATTATTTTATTCTGAGCTAAATATTTTTGTAAAATTGTAGCGAATACTTTTTTTATAAAATATTTTTAACTTTTATTCAAATATTATAAGTCAATAAAGATCATAATAAAAGATTTGAATCGATATGTGCCTTTTGTTATCCGATTTTCTTTCTAATAACCGCTTATTTTCTTCACTGCGGGGAAGAAAATAAGTATACAAACATCCAGATGACATATCTCCAATACTTAATGAGAAACAGGACAAAGTCTATTTTGGCTCAAACAGGGGTAGCAGTTATGATATCTGGAAAATGAGTGTAAAAAAGGCTTTAGCTTTAACAGTACTTCAATTTCTTTGCTGCTAAATAATTCGTTTAATTCCTTGAAAGGTTTTAAAAGAGGCAGAAGATCTATTCGCCTCTTGTCCAGAATATCGAAGCAGGGTTCTTTATCCATTCAATACTCTTTCCAGCTTTGATTTGGGTGTTATGCCCAGGTAAAGCGACCAGAGCGCTAAAGACTTTCTATCCCACTGGCCAATAGGAATTTGCTCGGCAGTTTTGCGTATCTCCTCCAGCTTTATAAACTTATTGAATTGATAAAATTGTTTTATAATCTTATTTATATTCTGATAGAATAAACATATAATAATGTAAGAATAATGTGATTGGAGGATATAAAATGATTATAAAATCATCCACAATGCTGCGTAATGACTATAATACTATAGCAAAACTTGCCCATGAAAAAGAAGAGCCGGTATATATAACAAAAAACGGCGAAGGGGATGTTGTTGTTATGAGCATAGAAGCATTTGAACATAGGGAAGCCATGCTTGACCTTCGTGAAAAACTTTTATTTGCAGAACAACAGCGGATTACAGGGGAGCCTGTAATTTCACTTGATAAGGCTCATAAGCTTCTAAAGAATAAAATTAATGAAAAATTATAAAATAGAGCTGCTTCCTATTGCTTATTTAGATCTGGACGAGATATTTGATTATATTCTGGCAGATAGTCCGCAAGCAGCGACCGAAACTCTTGATAATATTATGAATTCTCTGCGCGGGCTTAAAGATTTCCCCCCTGTCCGGTGTACCGCTTACTGAACATTCTATACGAAAATTCAATTTCAAAATGGTAATTATTAATCCTTATATAGCTTTCTATCAGTTTATTGATGGCAAGGTTATAATTTATCGCATTTTACATTGTGCAAGAAACTACACGCATCTGATTAAAGAATCCATGAAGTAGCATCTCTTCTGATTTCAATAAGGCTTGTGCAGCATAAAACATGGCATAATAAACCTTACTGGCAGCATCAGAGTGATAATTCTTTCTCTTTAATTCTTCCGCTACTTCTAAGGCGTGGTCACAGCTTTATCCAAAAGTTTTCTAACTTCTAATGTAATACTCATTATACTAGAATTCCTTCTCTTTCTACATTACGATAGAAAGAGAAACCATTTCGCAGAGCCTGATTGAAATCTGATTTAGAAAATATCTTTAAAGAAATCGATTGGAATTATTTTTTCATAAAATCTTTTATCCCCGCATTTATCTCCTCCAATAAGCAGAACAGCTTTTCTATCCGGATCAAATATAAATAAAATCTTGCAAGGTATATGGGTTATTGTAGCAATGTATTCCTGGGGAAGAAGGAATTAAACGTTAGTTTTTTCCTCTATTTGCTGGTAAGATATGTCTGGTAAATGTGCTGTTGTTTTTGCATGTTCAATCGTTATGTTAACAAGATTGCCTTTTTCATCCATGTCAATATATACATTTTCTGATAATTCTCGAGTTTCTTTTATAACATTTCCTGTAAATTCTAGCAAAGCAGTATCAGTATCATTAAAATACTTTATTTTCATAACTTAGTCCTCCTTAAAATTCCTGTCAAAGAAAGCATTGTGAATTGTTTCATCATCTTCAAGAAGTATAACACGTAAATATTTTCCTTCTTTTTCAATCTTTGCCCATTTTCTTATTCGGCCATCAGATTGTATTTCAGTTTTAACCGGATTCGTGGCGGTTAACTCAATCCATTCATCTTTTATGTTCAATCTGTCAGGCCTTTGGCGCATATAATGGAAATATTGTGTATATTTCATTGATTCCTTGCCGTAAAAAATATTGGGTGTCTATTATTCTTATATAAAATTCCATTTTACCAGTAAATACATTTTAAAGATATTAGGATGCTGGTACAACGGGTCATTAATTTTAAATATAACATATTAACGGATAACAATTCTGGCTGATTTTATCCAGAATGCCCACTCTTCATTAAAAACCAATAGATGATCAGGTCTTTGGTTACTATAGTAATGCATGCACCACATATCCTTTCGCTGGTCTGTATCTTACCAGAAAACTCCTGAATGAGGGTGTTATTTCTATCTTTGAGAGCTTGGTAGTTACACCTGATCTCGTTAATTATACTATATTAAACATTTATTGATTCAATATATTTCTTTTCACTAAATTATAAAAGGGGACCAGGGCTTATGCTGTGTGTAATGCTGCCTGTGAAAAACCTGAAAACAAATAAAATTAAGAAAAATCAAGAATTTATAAAAAAAATATAAAAAAACATTGACACAAACGTATGTTCGTATTAATATGATAAACGAACATACGTTCTATATTTATTTTACAGATCATAGCAATAAAGTAGCAATAACAAAGTAATACGGCAGGGGATTAAGATGAGCATAAAAGCAGAAAAAATAAAAAGAATTTTTATAATTTTACTGACACTGCTGGTAAGTTTTCTGGTTATTTACGCTTTATATTCCAACCGGACAAGGTTTTACAGTACTGAAATAGTCAGATATTCCCAGGTTACTGTAGACGAAAAAACAGACATCGAGAAAATAATTTCTTCTTGTGCCGGCACAGGCAGCAAAGAGAAAATAATCAGTGAAATTAAAAAAGTAAATAATCTAACTGAACTTAATAATGAATCTGTCTATGGTAAAACAATATATATCCCTGTAATCGAAAATCAATAAATATGATATTTATTTATAAAACCTGCAGAAGAGTTAGCTAATTACTGTTAGCAAATTACTTGATTACTCCAATTTTTATATTTATAATTGGCAATTGGTTCTTTATATTTACATTTATGATTTTATAATAATAATAATATATACCAATATTCGTCGGTATGATCATTACATAATTTGGTAATTTTCAGTTTATTAAAGAGATTAGTAATATTTTAATGAAATACTTTAAATTTCAAAAACTTTCAGATTTTTATTTAATTGTATGATAGATATAAAAATAAAATTGCTCGATAAATCACTTCCTAAACCAGGGTACGCACATGTTACAGATGCTGGAATGGACCTTTATAGCGCCATAGACTGTGTTTTAGAGCCCTATGACAGGACACTGATACCAACAGGCGTCAAGTTAGCTATTCCTGCAGGTTATGCAGGTTTTGTGCAGCCTCGCTCAGGCCTTGCCATAAAAAACGGAATAGCTCTTGTAAACAGTCCCGGACTTATTGACTGTGGTTACAGAGGCGAGATCTGCGTAATATTGATAAACCTCGACAAAGAAAAAGAATTTGTCATAAAAAAAGGTGATAAAATCTGCCAGCTTGTAATAAAAAAAATAGAACAGGCAAGTCTTATTGAAGTTGAAGAACTGGATGATTCAGAACGCGGTGAAGGCGGCTTTGGAAGTACCGGAATATAAATTGTCTTTGGAAGCACCGGAATATAAATTGTCTACACCACAATGGGACTATTTCAAGAAATCACTGATTTAAAAAATAGAAAATAATTTATCTTTGAAACAAGCTTTTATTTTTAAACTTATTAGTTCCTTTTATATTTAAAATAATAAATTCTTTGTATTTATTAAAAATATTGATTCCGTTTAATTGATTTCTATTAATTAAACTCATTTATTTATATAAACCCGCTAATTTAGACTTATTCGGGCCCAAAAACAAGTAATTACCTTTATTTCCTTATGTATGAATAACTTCCGATAATATATATTATGTAAACTAATTTATTTTACACTTAACCCCTCATATTACCCTCAATCCCCGAACTGTAAGCAGCACTAAATAATCATTTGCTAACGATCAGCAGTTTCCAATCATTTGTTTATTTGTTTGGAAAATAAAAGACTCTCAAAGTCTTTTTTATAGAATAACTTTATGTTTATGTCTGGATACAGTGCCTGTATCAATTTTAATTTTTTATTCTTTTTTGTTATCAGTTTCTGGTTTAAGGTAGTAAGTTCAATATAAAGGTCATAGTCATTTAAGTAAAAATCCGGGGTAAAGCTGGCATTGGGACTTCCGTCACTTTCCCACCCTATTGGAAAAGTCTTTGGCTCATAGAGCCATTTTATTCCATAAAAATCAAGTATTTTGACAAATTCTTTTTCACTTTCATTGGCAAAACTAATATCCTTATACTCGTATTTCTTTACAGTGTCATCTTTTTTCATTTTCAGAAATTCTATTTTAACCTTAAACACACAATAATTTAAAAAAATAAATAAATTAAAAAGTGTTATTCATGCCATACATACAAGAAAATTTATATGTATATATTATTTGATACTTATATATAATATTTATACATAATAGTAATAATATTAACTTATCAGCTTCGCCAGTTTTTAAACGCTGCGACAATCATTACAAAATGTCCTGATAACCTGGTATTATTCTTTCAGGTCAAAATCTTCGGGTTCCACATGTTCAAGAAAATCCTTGAATTTATCAATCTCTTCATCAATAGACTGTATTTTTATACCTGCCAGATCCAAGACATTTAAAGTTGTAAAAATATTGCATTTTTCCCTTACTGCTATAGCTATGGCATCAGAGGGCCTTGAATCAATTTTTATAATTTTATTTCTTGGCACTCTGAGGTTTAAAAATGCATAAAATGTATTATCTTTGATATCACAAACTTCGATGCTTTCGATTTTTGTATTCAGTCCGGCTAAAATATTGGTAATGAGATCATGCGTCATGGGCCTTGGAGTTTTGATGTTTGACAGCTCCAGGGCTATTGCGGAAGCCTCAAATGTTCCAACCCATATAGGAAGATACCTGTCCCCTTCTTTTTCTTTTAACAGCAGTATGGGCCTCTGCGAAGGAAATTCTATGCGTACGCCTTCAAGTGTCATTTCGATGAGTATTAATTTATTGTTCATTTTGGTTTCCCAGGCAATAGATTATATGCCTTAAATCATTTTTAGTGATTATATCATTTTTTTAGCGGTAATACTTCCTGATTTAAAGATTCCAGCCGTAATGCTGCATCATCCCCCTGTTTTAAGAAAAAAAAGATTTATGCTCATTTCTGGTGATATGAACAGGTATTTAGTGTTTTGTCAACAGTTTATCCTCCGCATGATTGCTGGCGCTAATGGATTTACACAATGGAGTCTTAGGCAGTAGTATCTTTTGAGACATCCATTACTTCTAATTCTTTTTTTATAACGGCTGTATTGAGCCGGTAAATCGAATTAAGATTCCTGAATTTTTGCTTGTAATCAAGGCCGTACCCTACGACATATTCCTGGCCAATAGTAAAGCCTATATATTTAATATTTAATTCAGCAATCCTTTTAACATTCCTGTCAAGCAAGGTACATACCTCAAGGCTTTCAGGATTTCTTGATTTAAGGTTTCTGGCAAGATAGCTTATGGTAAGCCCGGAGTCTATGACGTCCTCAATAATTAAGATATTCTTGCCTTCAATTGCCTCCTCCAGGTCCTTTGTTATCTTGACTACACCGGAAGAGTGTATACTTTTACTCTCCTGGTAAGAAGAGATGCTCATAAAATCTATACTTAGCTCAAGATCTATTTGCCTTATTAGGTCAGTAAGAAATATAACACCTCCGCGAAGCACGCTTATAAGAAGAATATTTTTTCCTGCGTAATCTTTGGTAATTAATTTCCCAAGCTCAGATATACGGGTTTGTATTGCTGAGCTTGGGAGTAAGATTTTTCCCAAAATAGGGTTTTTAATTAACTTAGAAGTACCTGTTTTAATAGTTTCAGGTTTTTCCATCATTATAAAAAATCAATATCCTAACTGTTCAATGCCTGAGACCATGCTTACATAAGTCTTGCCTCTGTTTATAAGTATTGTTTTGCCGTCTTTATCTTTGAAGCTGAATGGCTCAAGTGCACTGCTTCTTCCCCATGTGCCTTCAATGACTTTGCCGTCTATAAAATAAACAGCGTCTCCGCCCTGGGTGGTCCTGATTAACATATGGCCCGCTTCATCACCCGAATTTTTTATATCTGTAAAAAGCACTATGACATTGTTAAATGCCATTTGATCTGACGATTCCCTGTCGAGTGAAGGCTCCCCCCCACAGGATCTTAGGTATGTGTTGGTTGCGCTATCATATTTATAATTAACTTTATATGATGCTGATGAGAAATCTATGGTTATATCATTTATGTCTCCCCTGTCGCCTTCAGGAGCGTCTTGCTTGAATTTAAATGGTGACTGTCCGCCTTCCAGTGAATAACCGATATCTGAAGCTATTTCTTTCATCCTTGGAAGCTTTACATATGCATTATGAGGAGCCACCCTGGTGGCGTCTCTTATAGCGTCTTTACCTTCACCGCTACCTGGATCTACAAAGTTAGCCGTAATGGATGAATTTCCGGTGCCGTCACCAAGCGGAGACAGGTAATCAAGGCCAAGATTAGCTACAATTATATAAAATTGCGGCGCTGTACCCCAAAAAACAAGCACGGGATCAAAGCTTCTTGCAAACTCTGCATAATAAGGTCTCGTGCTTCTTACGGGACCGACAAGATCAGGCTCTTTTGAGGAAAAAACTGAAACAAATCTGGTTACTCCGCCTTCATCAACGACTTCAAAGAGAACATCTGCATTAGTAATCCCGGACTGTGGTCTTGCGTCCGGTGAATTTTCAATCATTAATGCAAAAGGTCTTGCATTTAATACAGTATCTGATATTTCCTGGCCCGTAAGAATATTTATATTGCCGGTTATCTCATTGGGGTTTACGCCCTCTTCAAGAGTTGTCTCTGCAGCAGCGTTCTCCCCTTCTGTTGCCTGGGCTTCCTGCCCTGCTTTAGTTCCTTCTGCAGCTGTTGTTTCCGTCCCAGTCTCCCCTGATGCTTTTGCCTTGCAGCCTGCAAAACTTAATGATGCTGCAAGCACCAAAATAAGCAATGAAATAGTGATGATATCTGCAATTGTTCTTTTTTTAGTCTTCAAACTTTTGTGCCTCCTGTAATATATCTTTTGTAGCAATGTACTTTTCTAAATAAACCCTTTTCTAAATAAGACCTTTTCTATACTTTAAGGCCCTGATATCAGCAATGGATCATTATCATATCAGAGACTTTTCTCTAAGAAATAAATTTCTAACTATTATAAGTATAAAAATTAAAAAGTAAAATGAAATAAGAAAAATAACCATATTCCTGAGTTTGTAATCCAAAAGGACTTTCAAGTCCCGGAACATATATTGCTGCCCGATTTCCTCCCCGGACCGCAGTATCATTACCTGCTTTTCCTCACCATTTATTCCTACCTTTAGATTGCCTATTTGCTGGCCGGATTTTACCGGAAGATCAATTGTAAGATTAGGAATATTGCTTTTGGCCCGGCCGGTATTTTTTTCCGAAATATCATCAATAATTTCAATAGTATCATTGATGTTTGACAGCTCCACAAAATCTTTTTCCGGGTAAGCTGCCGTAAAGACCTTTGTACTGTAAATATAGTCATTATTTTCTATTTTGTTATCTATCTCCAGTTCTTTATATATCTGAGAAGAATCAACGATCTTCTTCCAGGAGTAGTTTTCGTTTGACCAGTTTATCATTTTGAGCATATCTGATTCACGCATCCCCTGGGTACTATTTAAAACAACGCTTATCAGCTTTAACTCCTGCCTTTGTGAAAATGTAACAAGGCAATATCCGGCATTATCGGTATATCCCGTTTTGACACCTTTAATATAGTCAAAAAATAAAAGAACATCTGTATTAAATATATCGACAGGCTTACCGCTGACACTTATGACGTCATTTTTTGTGCTTACTATTTTCCTGAAAAGTTCGTTTTTCATACAGTATCCTGCTAAAGTTGCCAGGTCTTTAGCGGTAGATTTATGTTCAGGGAAATTAGAATCAAGGCCATTTGTATTCTGGTATTTTGTATTATAGGCACCTATTTCAATAGCTTTGGCGTTCATTTTCTTTAAGAATTCTTCTTCGCTTCCGGAAATATATTCAGCAAGAGCGATTGTAGCATTATTATTGGAATTCATAAGGGAAGCTTTTAATAAATCCATTATTGTGATCTCATCACCTGTCCTGAAAGGGAAAAATGAATTATTGAATCCGGATGCATTTTTCGATATTCTTGTTTTGGCGTACAGGTCTTCCACTTCCTCGATTGCGATAATGCCTGTCATTATTTTAGTAGTGCTTGCAGGGAAAAGTTGCTCGGAAGAATTTTTTTCCCACAAAATCCTGCCGGTATCGCATTCTATAATGATAGCTGCCTGAGCACTTATATCCGGCCCTTTATCTTTGGCAGCTAATGTAGCAACAGGCAAAATAACAAATGAAATAAAAGGCGATATAACAGATGAAGCAACAGGCGTAACAACAGGCGAAGCAACAGGCGAGATTACAGATAAAATAACAGGTGAAAAAACTACATTCTGCCCCGATTCTGCGGCCGGGCAGGTACCTGCTTCCAGCGGCCTTTGGCGGATAGCGGTATTAAAAAAAATATTTGTAACAGAAAAAACAAACAGGAATACCAACAGAAAAAATAAAGATTTTTTAAATGCTTTTCTTATGGCTGATTTATTTGTGATTTTTTTTTGATTACTTAAACTGAAAGTCATTTATAGCTGTCCAGGAATTTTTTATTCTCTTTTTTAAAAAGTATTTCATGAAGTTCGTTAAAAAGCGCTTCAAGCCTGTATAGTATTTTTACTCCTTTTTTGCGGCCATCTTTTCCTGAAGACATCATAACCGGGTATACTACCTGCTGAAGAAATGAGGAATGCCTGATGGCAGAATTTTCAAATATCTTTAAATGCTTGATATGGATACCATACTTTTGTAATTCTGCAATAACCCTTAATACCTCCACATCCCTCTCGTCTACAATGTCTTTACCGTCTTCTTTATGTAATTCTATCAAACCTTCGTTTAAAATTTCGTCTATATAAACGCGCGAAAGCTTGAACTTTTCTTTGATATCTTCAACTGTCAGTTTTTTTATTTTAAGATTCTTGTCACTTTCTTCAAGTTTTGCCTTCAATTCTATTAATACTCCTTTTTGGTCCTCGATTTTTTCAAAATCGATAGAATCAATTTTTTCTTTTATGATATCAAGCGGCAGGAAATAATCTTTTTGCATACTGAGGATAAGGTTTATTTTTTTCACATCATTTTTAAAATAAGCCCTGTATCTGTTAGCTGTTCTTTCAGGAATTATCAATCCCCGCGACTCAAGGAATCTCAGCTTGCTGTTAGTCAGGTCGGGGTAAAAATTTTTAAATTTTTTAACAAGCTCCCCTATTGTAAGATAAGTTTTTTTATTATTACCCATATTACTTATTTTTTTAAAAATCATTCTGGGATAAAAAATAAAAATACATACTTTCCGATCTGTATCCTATCGCCATTTTTCAGACCGGACCGGTTTGATATTTTGCCGTTTAAATATGTCCCGTTAAGGCTGTCAAGATCCCTTATCGTAAATACACTCTTTGTCTTTTCAATTACGGCATGATTCCTAGATACGGTTATATCATCCAGCAGAATATCAGATTCTGAACTTCTTCCAATTGAGAAGTTATCCTTGCTGATGAAAAATTTTTCTCCAATAATCGGACCTTTTAGCGTAAGCAGTCCAACCCTGTCTTTGGGCAATTTTTTTAACTCTTCAAGTATCTGTGGGGAGAACTCTTGTATTGACTCTATTTCCTGGTCCTTTATAGAGTCCGTATGGCTATTTTTTGAAATTACTTCTTTCATTTGACTCTCTGTGTGTATAATTGTTTTATATTATTTTTTAACTATTAAATATCCCGGATAGCATCCAGGGCATATTTTTGAAGTTTTTCAAAATATTCCTGGTCAGGCGACTCAATGTAACACCTTATCAGCGGCTCTGTCCCGGAGGCCCTTACAAGAATCCAGCTTTTATTTTCAAGAACTACTTTTGCGCCATCAATATCAGAAATTTTGGCTACTTTAATGCCGCTTATTTCCTGCCCCGAAAGGCCCAAAAAATACTCAATTGTCTTTGTTTTTTTATCCTGCTCAACTTCAATATCAAGCCTGGTGTTATAATAATGGCCATATTTATCATATATACTTTCAAGATAATCAGAAATATGCCAGGAGTTTTTATATTTATTAAGGTAGGCCTGGATTTCCAACATCATTAAATCTGCAAAAAGACCGTCTTTTTCAGGAATGTGCCCTTTTATGCTTAAGCCTCCGCTCTCCTCGCCCCCTATAAGCACATTTCCGGAAAGCATTGCCTCACCGATATATTTAAAACCTACAGGAGTTTCCACAACTTCTATTCCGTTACCAAAGCAGACAGCATCAATTAAATGAGTGGTTGCGATTGATCGCACAACAATATCGCTGCTGTCAACCTGTCTTGTTTCGATAAGATAATTCAATATGACCGCAATCGAATTATTAGGGCTTATAAATATGCCTTTACCGTCTATTATACCAAATCTGTCTGCATCACCGTCAAGAGCAATACCAATATCCAGTTTGTCTTTTAAAACTTTTTGCCTTAAAACAGTAAGGTTTTTATACGACGGATCAGGCTGCCTGCCTCCAAATAGCGGGTCCCTGTAATTATTTAAAAAGAATGCGTCAAGCCCGAGATGTTCAGTAATTATTTTGTAAAGCAGTACACTGCCGGCTCCAAACATTGTATCTGCCGCAATATTTAACTTTAAGTCTTTAATAAGTTTCGTGTCAATAAGCCCAAGCAGCTTTTCTATATAATCTGAAAAGTCTGAAATTGTGGTGATTCTGGTAGTTTCGGCATCACCGGCGCCATCAGGAGCGTCGTGCCCATGCAAAGCGATACCGGTATCATTTGGGCTGCCGGGTTCTTCTTTATTCTGTCTTTGCCTGTCTACTGTAATAAATGCTATATTTTTTTCGATTTCTCTGGTTATGCTGTCCTTTGCCGGTCCGCCATAAAAAGGTATGAATTTGATGCCGTTGTATTGTGAAGGGTTATGGCTCGCTGTTATCATTATGGAGCCGTTAAGGTCCATATTAAGCGTCATAAACGCTGTAAGCGGTGTAGGGACAGGTTCGGATGCAATAAACGTTTTTATGCCGTTTTTTGATAAAATATTTGCGCAGTGCATTGCAAAATCGCCGGATAGAAACCTATTGTCATAGCCTATGAAAATACCCTTTTGCCAGGAGTTATTTTGTTTTAAGTAAAGAGTCAGCGCTTCAACAACCAGTCCAAGGTTATCAAAAGTAAAATCATCCGCAATAACTGCTCTCCAACCGTCTGTTCCAAACTTTATTTTTGACATTTTTTTAAAGGTTTAAAAATTATTTTTGTTATTGTTATAAAAACTTAAAGATTGACCATAATAAATAAGTGGATATATTTTAAAACTGGTCGGGATGAGAGGATTCGAACCTCCGGCCCCCAGTACCCCATACTGGTGCGCTAAGCCAAACTGCGCCACATCCCGATCTTACAATAATAATTTTAATTTATTAATAAATATTAGTAAAGCTTCAGTTGAATGTTCCAATATATATTTGTAAATCCTTAGCAGGACGATCTGCAAAGTATTAGTAAAAGGCTTCAGTTGAATGTTCTTTAAAATATTACTAATACTTCAGTTGGATGCCGGTCAATATATTAGTACAGCTTCAGTTGGATGTTTAGCTCTATACCGGCACAGCTCCAGTTGGGCGCCGGTCAACAAAAAATCTTTTTTTAGTATTTGAACTTTAAAAAAATAGGGGTGCCTTTAAACCCAAATTTTTCACGCAGGTTATATTCTATATATCTTTTGATATTGCTTTTTTTGCTGATATCCATATTGGCGAATATAAGAAATCCGGGAGGCGAAGTTCTGACCTGCCTGATAAATTTTATTTTAAATTTTTTGCCTTTAACATTCAGGACGTTTTTAGATTCAAGTTCTTTAAAAAGCGTATTTAATTTATTGTCAGATATCTTCTTGTTTCTTTCTTCAAGCAGTTGTTCTATTATTTTAAAAATTCTTTTTATCCCCATGTCTTTTAATGCGCTTATTTTTATATATGGAATAAATCTTAAATATTCGGTCCTGTTTAAGAAATCTTCTATTACGCCGTCCAGTGAATCGTCGTCCAAAATATCTATTTTATTAAAAACGGCGCAAACACTCGCGCCTTTCTCAAGGCAGGTCATCAGAATTTTTTCATCCTGGTTTGTTATTTCCCTGGATGAGTCTATAAGCAACAGGCACACATCAGATCTTTCTATACTCTTTAATGTCCTTATCTTGCTGTAGAATTCAAGGTCCTCTTCCCTGACCTTGTCTTTTTTTAAACCTGCTGTGTCAACGAATGTATAAGTTTTGCCTTCATACTCGACAAAGCTGTCAATACTGTCCCTGGTTGTACCTGCCACCTCATCAACTATAACCCTGTCTTCCTTTATAAGGGTGTTAAATAATGTCGACTTTCCAACATTTGGCTGTCCAAGAATAGATATATGAGGTATTTCATCGTCTTCATCATCATCCGAACCCCCCGCTGACTCCGGGTTTAATGCAAGACTGCCAATTTGTTTTACGATTTCATCTAAAAGTTCAGTTATATTTAATCCGTGAATTGCTGAAACACTGACCGGATAACCAAAACCGAATTTAAGATAATCTTCGGTGTAGTAACCGGCTCTTTCGCTGTCCCATTTATTTCCGGTAAAAATCACCGGTTTGCCTGATTTTCTCAACATGTCTGCTATATCTTCATCAAGCGGAGATAAAGGAATTCTTATGTCTACAACAAATATAATAATGTCAGCATCCTCTATAGCTTTTTTGGACTGTTTTGAGATAAGCGGCGCCAGTTTTTCTTCAGATATCATATCAATACCGCCTGTATCAAGGATATAAAAATGCACACCGTCCCAGTCGGTCCTGTTATATTTCCGGTCGCGGGTTATCATCGGTTCTTTGTGGACTATTGCTTCGGTGTTTTCGCATATCCTGTTAATCAGCGTCGATTTTCCGACATTTGGTTTGCCTATTACAGCAATTACGGGTAAGTTATTTTTCATATATTTTAGCCTGCCAGGTTCTTTACCAGATCTTTTCCGGTATCTTTTACAATTTTTATCGACGGATCATAATGTTTAAAAACATCAATATTTATATCATCAAGAGTCATTCCGTCGTGATTAAATATAATTTTTGGAATAAGGATGTTTTTATAGTTATCCGGATTAACGCCGCCAAGGATATCCAGGATATCCTTTCCTGCTAGCAGTCCGGTAACTTTTACGTTTCCTCCAAAAAAAATATTTTTGACTATCTTTAATTGTACTGTATTTTTATATTTTAAGCTGTTTTTTTCCAAAACAGTTTTTAAATACTTAATGCTGCGCTCAAGGACAACTGCCCCATATTCAGAAGTGATAACAAGTGAAGTGGTTTTTCTTATTTCTGCAAGCCTGCTTTTGAAAGGATTTATTTCTCTGCAGTGCTCTTTTTCAAGTCTGTTGATTTCCTTTTCAAAATCATTTTGAAAATCTGAAGATTTACCTATGCCGTTTTGTATTTGTAAAAACCTTCCATATTCTTTAGTTTCCGGAAACTCATATCCTGCAATCAAATAAAACTCATCAGACAGATAAACTTTTTTGGCCCCCGGGGCTCTTTTATTTGTCTGTCTGTATTCATGAATAAAATTTATGAGTTTTTTAGAAGAGTTCCTGTCAAAAGGTTTAAGCAGTGGGTTTGTGTTATATTTTGTTATGCCCACAGGTACTATCCCTATAGACAGTACTTTTTCAAAATTGCCCGTAAGAATGTCAAGAGTGTTTTTGAGATCGTTTTTATCATTTATCCCGGGACAAAGGACGATCTGTATATTTGTCCTTACGCCATTTTTATCAAGATTAAAAAGATTATCTATGGCTGAGACGGTTTTGGAGTTACCGAATATTATATTTCTTATATCCGGATTAAAACTGTGAACAGATATGTGCAGCGGCTCTATTTTGAACTTTATAATTTTTTCAATATCGTTTTTCGAGACATTCGTTAAGGTTATGAAGTTGCCGTGAGAAAAAGATTCTATGTAGTCATCGTCTTTTATGTACAGGGTGGGCCTTAAATTATCGGGAAGTTGTGCGATAAAGCAGAAAATACATTTATTTTTACAGGTTTTTATTTTATTCAAAGTTTCCCTAAGAATTCCTTGACATCTTTAATGTCTTCTATGGGAGTTGATGCTCCCCCGCTAATGCCTGCCTTCATCCCAGGTTTTAACCAGTTTTCTTTTATTTCTTTATAGCTTTCGATATGGTGGGTATTTTTATTATACTGCCCTGATATCTGCGCAAGATGCGCCGTATTGGCGCTATTTTTTCCGCCTACTATAAACATGATATCGACTTTTTTGGCAAGCTCTCTAGTTACCTTCTGCCTGTTTTCTGTTATTACGCATATCGTGTTTTCAATTAATATCTCATCGGCCTTGTCAAGCAATCCGGCAATAATCGCCTTGGCATTTTCCTTTATCTGCGTGGTCTGCATTATAACACCGATTTTTTTGTATTTTCCAAGACTATCCAGTTCTGCCGGAGTTTCAATAATAGTCAGGTTATCTTTATCGGCATGTTCCATTTCACTTAATACTTCCGGGTGCTTGCTGTTGCCTATGATTACAAGGTGGTAACCCCTGCCGGAAAGCATTTTTGCCTTTGACTGGGCCCTTTTTACAAAGGGGCAAGCAGTATCTACTATTTTTACACCCTTGGCCTTGATTTTTTTAATAAAATCCGGCGACATCCCGTGTGACCTTACAATAAATACGCTGCCGGGTTCTATCTGTTCTTCATTTTCAACAATAAGAAGACCTCTGGTTTTTAAATCTTCTATTACTCCCTGATTGTGTATTATCTGCCCTATTGAATAAACCTTTATATCTTTGTCTTTATATTTTTTAAGTGTCGTTTCAGTGATCCCAAGCGCCCTTTTTACACCAAAACAGTAGCCTGCCAGTCCCGCTATCTCAACCTGCATTTTTTATCTCCTCATAAAGTCTTTTTATTTCAGCCATTGTCTGCAATGTAATGATTTCAGAAGCCTGGTTGTTGCCGTATTTTCCTGCTATTGAAGCTGTATCAATGGGCCTGCCGAAAGAAATCCTTATTTTAGGAAAAAACAGCCTTTTATAGGGTTTTCTGACTATCATGTTAGAGCCTGTAATTGCAACGGGAAGAACAGGGCTGTTTCCCATTATTGAAATCAATCCGACTCCTTTATGGCCCTCTTTCATGTTTCCGTCAGTTGACCTTGAGCCTTCAGGATAAAGTCCAACAATTTGTTCCGCGTTTAAGATTGCGACCGAATTTCTTATGGCCTGCCTGTTAAATGCTCCCCTGTTTACGGGAAATGCATTAAATAATGTTACTACACTTGTAACAAATTTATTGGTGAAAAGCTGGATTTTGGCCATGAAATATACAGGTCTTGTCATGCAAAGACTGGTTATGACAGGATCAATATAGCTTAAATGATTTGAACATAATATAAACCTCCCGGTGTCCGGAATATTTTCCCTGCCGTATATTTTCATTCTGAATAAGATTTTGAAAGGAATATAGACACTAAATCTTACAAAAGTGAAAAATATAAAATAAGCTTTTGAGCGTTTAGTTTTTAAAACAAATTCTTTCATTATATATATTCCTGATTTTTTCAAAAGTCTCTAAAATTGTTAAATTAGTATTGTCGATTTCTACAGCATCTTCCGGGACGGTAAGCGGGCTGTCGATGCGAGAACTGTCAATTGAGTCCCTTGAATTAATCTCGGTTTTTATTTCTTCAGTGACAGCTTTCTGTCCCTTCTGTATATTTTGCAGTTCCCTTCTTATAACCCTCTGTTCGATGCCGGCACTTAAGTATATTTTAAGGATGGCATTGGGGAACACAACGCTTCCTGTATCCCTTCCCTCAAGCACTGCTCTGCCTGAACCTGCAAGCTCCCTTTGCAGGCTTACCAGGTATTTGCGTATTGCCGAAAGCTTTGAGACTATTGATACTGCAGCGCCGACCCGGCTGCTTCGTATATCATCGGTTACATCCCGGCCGTTTAATCTTACAATCGTATACTGCGACTCATCCCTGGGATTGCTCTCCAATTCAATTTTAGACTCTTTTGCGAGCTTTAAAATAGAAGATTCATCATCGGGTTTAATGTTGTTCTGGAGAGCAAGCAGTGTAAGTGTTCTGTAAGTTGCTCCAGTGTCAATATATTTAAGGCCCAGCTCTCTTGAAAGCATTTTGGCCACAGTGCTTTTACCGCTGCCGGCGGGCCCATCGATTGTAATTATATCCAGCTTGTCTTTATATTTATTATTTAATTTTTCCATCTATTATCCAATCTATTTTTTTAATTTTTAACAGACAGCTTTTTTAAGCTCATATTTAAAAGTCGGAAAAGATGTGTCTATGGATTCCGAACCCTGTATCTTTATACGATTTTTAGACTTTAGTCCAAGTATTGCAATGGACATCGCCATCCTGTGATCCCCATAGCTTTCATAGATATCATCATTTATCTCAAGATCGGGGTTTCCGGTAATTATGATGCCATCCTCCTTTTCATCTATGCTGACTCCGGCTTTTTTAAATTCTGTGACTATGCTTGAAATCCTGTCACTTTCCTTAAACCTTAATTCCTTTACACCGGATATGACTGTTTTTCCTTCAGAAAATGCTGCTGCGACACATAGAGCCGGTATCTCATCTATGATATTGGGAATAAACTCCTTTTCTATCAAGGCGCTTTTTAAAGAGCTGCTTCGGATTTCGATATCGGCTAGCTGCTCATTATTGAGAATACGGCTGTTTTTTATTTTTATATCGGCGCCCATGTTTTTTACAAGCTCAAGAAAGTAACTCCTGGTCGGGTTTATACCGATATCTTTAAGAACAACACTCGAATCTTTTAATATCAGGCCGGCTACGATAAAATAAGAGGCAGATGAAATATCGCAGGGTATAAAAATATTTCTGCCGGTTAACTTTTTTCCCGGAGTTATCCTGGTATATTTTCCGTCGTAGAAAATATCTGCGCCAAAATATTCGAGCATTCTTTCTGTATGGTCACGTGAAATCTCAGGCTGATTTATTTCAGTTATACCTTCAGAAAAAAGACCTGCAAGCGCAAGACATGACTTTACTTGGGCGCTTGAGATATTTATATCAAAGGACCTGCCGTTAAGCCCCCTGTTTCCGATAATTATAAGAGGCGCTTTTGTATTATTCTGCCTGCCGTAAATATTTGCGCCCATCTCAGAAAGAGGCTTAAGTATCCTGGACATGGGACGGTTATTTATAGATTTGTCGCCGCTCATAACAGAATTGAAGCCTGATGCGGCAAGTATACCGCTTAACAGCCTTATAGTGGTCCCTGAGTTTCCGACATATAAGATATCATCAGGCTCTTTGAAATTCTCAAATCCCTTTCCATACACAATAAGTGTATCGTCTTCAAGTCTTTCTGTTATGACTCCAAGGCTGCCAAGTACTGAAAGAGTGCTGATGCAGTCTTCAGAAAAAAGAAAATTCTTTATTGTTACTGTCTCATGGGTGAGAGAAGATATTATCGCGCTTCTGTGCGATATTGATTTATCACCAGGAATCTTTATTTCACCTTTGATTGAATGTGCCCTTGATATTTCCATATTTTTTTACTCTCCCAGGATTTTTCTCATCCTTACTTCAAAACCTTTATGTTCTATCGCATTTTTTGCTATTTCTCCGGCATTTTCGCCTTCGACAAGTATTTTAAGGATTCCTCCCCCAACAAATTCTGTGGAATGAAATATGGAAATATCTTCTATGTTTATTCCGCTGGAACTGATTGCAAGAGTAACATCAGAAAGTACACCCTTCTTGTCGGGTATTGAAATCATTAATTCATAAAGTTTTGAAATATCCTTTTCTATATATTTTGGAAGATTTAACCTTGCTTCTTTTGCCTGGCTGTAATGTGATTTAATATATTCCTCATCACCGTTCTTGAGGCTTTCTTTAAATTTCTCCAGATAGGCAATATATTTATCAAGCGCCTTGATTATCTCGCTCTTGTTTTCAAACGTGATATCGTGCCACATTTTGGGATTTGAAGCTGCAATCCTTGTCATATCCCTGAAACCGCCTGCGCATAATTTGAACAGGTTTTTTAGCTCTGCCTGTTCGTCATCAACAAGTTTTACAAGGTTGGTAGACATAATATGAGGAAGGTGGCTTATAAGGGATACTATCTCGTCATGTTCTTTTGGCGATAGAGACACCACTTTTGCGCCTATTTTCGTTAGGAGGGTATGAAGTGAAACAAGTGACTCGGTCCTTGTGCTGTCTGTAGGCGTCAAAATATAAAAAGCATTCTTAAAGAGGTCCGGCCTTGCTGAAAGTACCCCTTCATTTTCAGAACCTGCCATCGGGTGCCCGCCAATAAAAATAATGTCAGGAGAAAGTATTTCACCGGCTTCTTTTACTATATTCTCTTTAGCGCTGCCGACATCAGTTACTATTGCGCCTTTTTTAAGATAAGGCTTTATTTCATTTAAAACTTCTCTAATGTTTGAAATCGGGGTAGCAATGATTACCAGGTCGGCATTTTTTACGGCTTCCTTATACCCTGAAGCAATGCTGTCAATTATATTCCTGTATTTTGCAATATTCATCGCATCCGATTCTATGTCATACCCGGTAACAGCAATATCTTTGCTGATATTTTTTATAGACATTGCCAGGGATCCACCGATAAGACCCAGCCCGATTACTGCCACATTTTGAATGTTTTTCATTGATTTCCCCAAAAATAAAAAGTTTTCAAATATTTTTCAATATTTTACTATATTAATTATCTGATTCCTATGTTAGTTAAAAAATTACCTGATTCCTATTGACATTTTTAACAATATTTGTTATATTGGTGGAGACTTAAGAACCGGAGGCAACGTATGACTGGGGTTAAAAGTTCCTGACGAAAGAATGGAAAATTTAGGTCCCTAAATTATATAGACCCTGAGAAAAGTTCTTGAGCGAACCCCGAGAGGTTTAGTAACCTAAAGCGACAGGCTATGGTGAAAAGTCACTCGGGGTATTTTTTATATCACATTTTGTTTCATAAACTCTCTTATTATCTCCAGAGTATAGTCAATTTTTTCTTTTGTAATATAGTAATGGGTTACAAACCTGAACTCATTGTTATAGGAGGCGCTTATTTTAATCTTATTTTTTAAGAGGAATTCTATAAATAGTTCCTCATTAAAAATCTGCTGAGAGGTTGTTTTTGCTTTGAGTTTAAAAAAAACCATATTTACGTCTAGCCTGTTATTTAAAACTTCAAAAATTCCTGTTTCTTCAAGCAGTTTTGCAAAGTATTTTGCATTTTTATGATCATCGGCAAGCCTTGCTGTCATTTTTTCGAGGCTTACCAGACATGGCGCAGCAATATACCCCGCCTGCCTCATGCCGCCGCCCATAAGTTTCCTGTTTTTCCTGGCTTTTATTATGAAATCTTTTTTACCCGCAAGTATTGAACCAATG
Organism: Candidatus Humimicrobiales bacterium; assembly: GCA_038320085.1. GTDB lineage: Bacteria > Actinomycetota > Humimicrobiia > Humimicrobiales > Humimicrobiaceae > Fen731. Next base: position 5,189 of record JBBQDW010000007.1, on the reverse strand, counting down.
GGTGCGCAAAGGCTTTTTGAAAAACAAAACATTACAGAATCTGCAAAATCAGCTATTTCTTTTGCATCTGCGTTTAATGCAATGGCAGCATTAAAAATCCTGGCTCCGTCAAGATGTATAGGGACATTAACAGATTTTGCAAAATCCCGGACATCCCGCATATTTTTGAGCGGCACAACATTGCCGTTTGAGTGGGGGTTTTCCATGCAGATCAGCCCTGTTCTCGGATGATGTATATCTTCCGACCTGTAGAGCTTTTTAAGTTCATCTATATCAATTGTCCCTGAATTGCCGCTTAAGAATCTCAGCTGGACACCTGCAATTACAGCAGAGGCGCCTACCTCATGCATTATTACATGGTTTTCTTCCTGGATTAGAACCTCATCCCCTCTTAAGGTATGCGTAAGGATTGCAAGCTGATTGCCAAATGTCCCGGAAGGTACAAATACAGCATCCTGCTTTCCCAGTATTTCTGCAGATCTTTTCTCCAGTTGGTTTACTGTCGGGTCATCGCCATAAACATCATCCCCTGCCTTAGCGTTCCTCATGGCGTCAAGCATCTCTTCGGTTGGCATTGTCACAGTATCACTTCGTAAATCGATAAATTCCATATTCTCCGTCCTTCTCACATTCTCCACACTCTAATAATATATATATCCTTACCAGTTTTTTAAAAGGCTTGCCGTCTGCTCAGCATTTAAAATTATATATTCGCCCTCTTTGATGTTTCCAAGTTTAAAATCCCCGATTTGTGTCCTCTTTAAATCCAGAACCCTGTATCCAAGCTTTTGAAAAACTTTTCTTAAAATCCTTTTTCTGCCTTCCGCAATCTTTATTGTGGCAAGACAGCTCTTGTCAGGAAATATTTTTACATTAAGTTCCATTACTGAGAGTTCTTTTTCTTCAATGACAATACCCTCTTTGATTTTGTTTATGTCATCAACAGTTATTTCCCTGTCTGTTTTAATCTCATATACTTTTGAAACCTTAAACTTTGGATGGGTTATCTTATAAGCCAGTTCACCATCATTTGTTAAAATAATAAGGCCCCTGGAGTCACAGTCAAGCCTCCCCACAGGGTAAAGCCTTTCTGTTTCAAGGTCGTTTTTAAGCACCACCAAATCCAGGACAGTCTTTCTTTTAAAGTCATCTTTTACTGTTGAAAGATATCCGGCCGGTTTATTTAGAGCAATGGTAATTTTATCTTCCGGGGTTATCCTGCAGTTCTTAAGTTCCACGACATCTTCAGGGCTTACTTTAAAGGACAAGTCTCTTATAACTGCATAATTGACTTTTATGCTGCCATCCAGTATTAAAGCCTCACTTTTTCTTCTTGATGCAACTCCGCATAAAGCCAGAAATCTTGCCAACCTTATCTTTTCATCATTCATTGTCCAAATTAGTATTTTCACCGATTATATCTTCGATGCCTGAAAAATGCTTCTTTGCAGCGGTTTTATCAGGTATGCCTCCAGGGCCGTCTGTAAATAGCTGTTCTGCAAATATCTGATCATTGCTGTCTGTTAATTGAGTCTCGCTGCTGTTGCCTTCGCTGCCTTCTTCTTCAAAATCTTTTAATGGCGGCAATTCTTCAAGAGTATTTATTCCAAGCATTTCAAGCAGCCTTTCAGTGGTCCGGTATATCTTGGGATTACCCGGTTCTTTTAATCTTCCGACTTCTTTAATTAATCCTTTATCTACCAGAGTCTGGAAAACACTGTCTGTTCTTACACCCCTTATTTCTGCAACCTGTGTCCTTGTGACCGGCTGCCTGTAGCAGATTATGGCAAGCGTCTCAAGAGCCGCCTGTGAAAGATACGCAGTTATATTGGATTTTACAAAATCTGCAAGCACATCCCTGAGGGCAGGATTTGAATAAAATCTGTAACCTCCTGCGACCTTTCTTAGCACAAATCCCCTGTTTTTATCGATATATTCATCAATTAAACTCCTGATTATTTCTTCAACTATTTTTTCAGGTATTTCCAAAGTCTCCGCAATATCTCTTGCCTTTACAGGTGTTTCTGAAATAAACAGAATACCCTCTATACAGGTCCTGTTCCATTCATCATGATGCTTTTCTTTCATATAAAACCTTTTTTATTGAGGCCTGTTTAAACCTGTTTAATTCTTTTAATATTTACGTACTTAACTCGACAAGCCCCGATATCTTGTGTGACAAGGCTCTTATACCCCCCTGCGTATAGCACCTGGTAAGCCAGGTCAATAAGTAATTCTTTTAATAACAATATCTCCAAAACTTTCAAACTGGATAAGGTCAATGACTTCGTTTTTGTACAGTTCCAAAATTGATAAAAAACAAATAATTTTATCAACCAAAAGGCTGTATTTACTTGTTACCGATTTAAAAGATACCTCACCTTTTACAGCTACCAGTTCGTGTATCCTCTTCATTTCGTCAATTATTGTAATGGTTGAATCATCAATGTAAATCTGGGAAAGATCAATAAGAAAATCCTCTTTTTTTAATAAAACAGACGCAAGGTAATTTAAATTTTCAAGTTTAAGGTTCTTTAAAAAATCCGGCAGCACTTCAATAAACTCTATTTCAATAGGGGCCTCCCTCACGAAATAAAAACCCTCAGATTCCTTTAGTTTTGCCAGGTATCGCGAGACTTTTCCGAATATTTTAAATTGCTTTTCCCTTTCAAGAAGGACCTCCCTGTCTACAACAGCAATGTCTTCATCTTCATTATCCCTGTTCTGGGATGGAATTATAGAATTTGATTTTATTTCCAGCAATATTGCTGCTATGTATAAAAAACTGGAAAGAGTATCCAGCAATACTTCTTTTTGTATCTTTACATATTCCAAAAAATCTGAGATGACATCACTGAGCCTGATCTGGTAAATATCAACTTTTCTTTTCCTGACCAGATCCAAAAGTACATGCGCAGGACCTTTAAAATCATCAAATTCAATTAGATAATGGCCGTTTACCACAATTTTTAATCAATCCCCATTTTTTGCCTGACATCTTTAATTGTCACTGAAGCAATTTCTCTTACTTTTTTTGCACCGGACTCCAGGACATCATGGATGTATTTTAAATCTTTCTGCAGCAGATTTCTTTTTTGCTGAAAATCTTTAAGTGATTCATATATTGCAGCAGATATCTCATCCTTGCATGCCGTACAGCCTATAAGGCCATTTTTGCACCTTTTTTCTATTTCTTTTATCTGCCCGTCTTTATATATCTTATAAAATGAAAATACATTACATATTTTGGGATTACCGGGGTCTGTAAGGTGAACTCTCTGCGGGTCCGTTATCATCTGCCTTACTTTCTTTTTTATTGCGGCCTCATCATCTGATAGAAAAATGGCATTATTGTAGCTCTTTGACATCTTTCTGCCGTCAGTTCCGCAAACCCTTGTTGCTTTGGAAAGCAGGTCAACAGGCTCTTTAAAATAATTCCCGTAAAGGAAATTAAATCTCCTGGCAATCTCCCTGGTTATTTCAAGATGCGGCAATTGGTCCTCTCCTACCGGTATTACATCAGCATTTACTATAAGGATATCAGCAGCCATAAGTACAGGATAGGATAAAAAACCAAGCGTTGATAAATCCTTGGATTTTATCTGTTTTATTTGTTCCTTATATGTCGGACATCTCTCAAGCCACGGCACAGGGGTGATCATGGAAAAATATAAATACAGCTCAGCAATCTCAGGGATATCTGACTGCCTGTAAAGATTAGTAAGCGAGGGGTCCACCCCCAGGGCAAGAAGGTCAATAACGCAGTCTGTTAAATTCGATCTTATATCTTTTGGATTCTGGTATTCAGTAGAAAGCGCATGCCAGTCAACCAGGAAAAAGAAATTATCAAATTCCTGCTGATGCTTTATCATATTCTTTATATTGCCGTGCAGATGACCAAGATGCAGTTTTCCTGTCGGCCTGAAACCTGTCAGCATAATTTTTTTCATTTTAAGGGATTCTCCTTATAAAATTAAACTTAAATAAAGTAAAGCGGCCAGGTAAAAATATTCATTAAAAATGCTATAACCGGTCCAATATACCTGCCAATAAAATAAATAAATGCAAAAACTATGATAAACCCGAAACGTCCTATGCTTAAATATTTATACATTGCGTCTCCCGGAAGAAAAGTGGCAAGAATATTTGCGCCATCCAGTGGAGGTACTGGAATAAAATTAAATATTCCCAGGAATATGTTGATTCTAATGGCAAATAAAACCATTGTAAGGATGACTTCAAGCACCCGGTTGCCAATACCTGCTGTTGTCATTATCTCATTTATCGAGTGTCCGGTTAATTTTAATAAATAAATCATCAGGCTGTATATAAGTCCTAGAATAAAAGCCAAAACAAAGTTTGTTACCGGACCTGCAAGCGATGAGTACCTGATGCCCTTACGGTAATTCCTGAAATACCCGGGATTTATAGGTACCGGTTTGGCATACCCAAAAACGATTCCGCTCCCGATTAAAACTAAAAGCAGCGGCAGAAGTATACTGCCAAACAAATCTATATGAACAATCGGGTTAAGTGAAAGACGCCCCAGGTTTCTTGCAGTAGGGTCACCATTTCTAAAGGCTATATAGCCATGCGCCGCTTCGTGCAAAACTACTCCAAGGTAAAGCCCCGGGATAATCACAAGAAGCTGTTTTAAAAAAATTATTATTTGAGTTCCAAGATTATCAAACACTAAAGGTTCCCTTTTCTTTCTTTATTGTCATACAGAATAATTCTGTAACTTTTTAAAATTATTGAAAACATACCTTATCAAATACTGATAAAATTGCAATCAGGTTTTTTCCCGCGGGTGATGCTTAAAGTAGGATTGCTTAATATGTCTTTTGTCTAAGTTGGTATAGATTTCCGTTGTTGAAATGCTTGAATGCCCTAAAAGTTCCTGGACAATCCTTAAATCTGCTCCCTCTTCAAGGAGATGAGTTGCAAAACTATGCCTGAAAATATGCGGGTACAGGTTTTTATCTATATTTTGTTTTTTCATATATTTTTTAAGTATCTTCCAGAAGCCCTGCCTTGAAATCCTGCCGCCTCTGCTGTTTAAAAAAACATAATCACTTTTTTTTTCTCTTTCGATATTACAGCGTGCAGATTTAAGATATTTTATAAGAAAATCTTTTGCCGTTTCCCCTATCGGAGTTATCCTTTCCTTACTGCCCTTTCCGATAAAC
>JBBQDW010000006.1:0-29659 GCA_038320085.1 Candidatus Humimicrobiales bacterium | reverse complement strand
GGTTACTGTAAGAGGTGACGAACTGGAAATAATTAAAAGTATAAGGGATTTTGAAAAAGGGTTTAATGATGCAGGAAGTGGTTTCTCCAAACATGAGAGTTCTGAGCAGAAAAGTTCTGAACATGGGGGCACTGAATATGAGAGCCCTGGATATGAGAGTTCTGAACATGAGAGCCCTGGGCAGGAGAGTTCCGGACAGGAGAGTTCTAAATTTGAGAGCCCTGAATATAAGAGCCCTCAGCACGAGAGTCCCGAACATGAGAGTCAGGGGAAATCCCCCAAGGGGGATGCATCCAAGAATATCACGGCAAAACTGGATGTAGTCATTCTTGCAATCTGCAATACAGGTATTTCCACAAAGCAGGCACTGGTTGTTAGAGAGAATGCGGACCTTGCTTGGGCCTGTGCCTCAAAAGAAATAAGGAGCATTGTGGGGCCCGTCTCCATACTGCAGGTAGGGATGAAGATACCTGTTTTTGTAATGACAGAAAAAGGCCTAAACTTTATATCTGCATATTCTTCAGATGAAAGTTTAAGAGAAAAACTTGGTGATATTACAAAAAAACATTATATAACTTCCAGCAAATTTGAGAATGGTTCTGCAAAAATCAAAATGGGGAAATTTCATGTATTCCTATATGAGACTTCAAACCTTCCCGTGGGCACAAAGGATGAGCCTGACCCGCTTATTTAAAGAGCACCACCCGGAAGGTGTCTAACTCGACACACCTTTTATTTCCGAATAATTAATTTAGTGAGTGGCCGGTTATAAATATGAAAGTTAATCCAAATAATAAAAATACAATTATGTAAAAATATTATTAAGTAACAATATTATTAGGTATAAATATTATTAGGTAAAAATAAGTAAAATATCATCAGGCAAAAACATAATTGGGCAAAAATAGCATTTGATTTTGATATTCATATATATTAAAATTTCTAAGATTTATAAATATACCCGGATAGATAAATTGTGGCACAGGCATGAAAGGGATTGAATTACAAGTATTAAAAATACCGGAATTAAAAATTGCATTTCCGGTTTTTCTTAGGGTATGGCTGTTTATAGTTTCAACTCTTAAACATTTTACGAGTTTACAAAATTTTAAATTTACAGGAGGTCTCTTGTGTTAATTTCCAGGAAAAAGTTTTTACAGGTAAGCGCAGGCTCGATTGCGGGTGTGGCGCTTTCAAGTTTATGGCTGCCAAAACTTTTATCTGCTGCAGGCGCCAAAAACGGCAAAGGAAGGCTGCCTGTAATCTGGTTTCAGGCGCAGGCATGTTCAGGTTGTGCAGTAAGTTTTCTTGATGCAGAATATCCTAGTGTCGACGATGTACTTATAGAAGTCATAACCCTGGAATTTAATCCCGTGGTCATGGGTGCAGCCGGAGATATGGCAATGGATGTGATAGACAGGATGATGGCAGAAGAAAAAGGAAAATACATATTTATTGTAGAAGGTTCTGTCCCAATGGAAGCTGATGGGATGTATTGCACAGTCGGAGAAAAAGACGGAAATCCTATAACTGCTCTTGAATGGGTAAAAATCATAGCTGCAAACTCTATGGCAGTTGTAGCGGTTGGTACATGCGCTGCATGGGGTGGGATACCCTCAGCCCCGCCAAATCCGACCGGTGCCGTACCTGTATCAAAAATAGTAAAGGATAAACCAATAATAAATATTCCGGGGTGCCCGCCGCATCCTGACTGGATGGTCGGGACAATAGTAAATGTCTTAAAATACGGGATACCGGAACTTGACAACTTAAACAGGCCGGTAATGTTTTACGGCACAGATAAACTTATCCATGATAATTGTGAGCTCAGGCAATATTTTGACAGCGGTATTTTTGCAAAAGATTTTGGAGACAAAGGATGCCTTTATGAACTGGGCTGTAAGGGTCCCGTTGCACATTGCGATGTCTCTACGCGTGGCTGGAACAGCGGCGTTAACTGGTGTAACAGATCTGGGGGCCCATGCATAGGATGTACTGAACCATTCTTTCCCGGCGGCGCAGGTTCAGGGCTTTACGAAAAGCTCCCGGCTGTTGAAGTACCCGGGCTTGAAAAAATAAATATAAATGCAAATACAGTAGGCTTGGCTTTGGGCGGAGTGGTTGTAGCCGGTATTGGGGCCCATGCTGCTGCAAGAATGATTGCTACAAAATACAGACAAAATAAAGAAGAGAAAAATAGGGACAAAGGAACTCCTTATATTCTCAAGGAAAAAGAGGAAGAGGAGGATAAATAGGCTATGGCAAAGCAAGTTATAACTGTAGATCCATTGACTCGTATTGAGGGTCATTTAAGAATCAAGGTTGAAATTGAAAACGGAAAGGTCACAAACGCTTTCAGTTCCGGAGATATGTTCAGGGGCTGGGAAATTATACTTCGTGAAAGAAGCCCGCTTGATGCGCCTGCTATTGCCCAAAGGATTTGCGGCGTTTGCCCTATTCCGCACGGGATAGGAGCTGTATTTGCCCTTGATGACGCTTTTGGCGTAAAACCTCCGGCAAATGGAAGGATAATAAGAAACCTTATGCTGGCATCAGAATTTATACATTCGCACTTGCTGCATTTCTATCATCTTGCGGCGCTTGATTTTGTTGATATAACCGCGATTTTAAAATATAAAGGCATTGACCCAAAGTTAAATAAGATAAAAGACTGGGTAAAGTCAGATGTCGATGCCGGTATTAAAAGCGCAGGCGCCCCGTTTTTGCCAAGATATGAGGGCGATTATATTAAAGACGATGCCGTAAATATTGCTGCAATAGCAAATTATATAAAAGCGCTTGAAGTAAGAAGAAAGGCCCATGAAATGCTGGCTATTTTCGGTGGGAAAATACCTCACTGCCAGACACTTTTTGCAGGCGGGGTTGCGACACAGTTAAATCTTGAAAGAATAATTTCATTTAAATCAAGGCTTGCTGAAGTAAAGTCTTTTATTGATAATGTCTATATTCCTGATGTTATTGCAGTGGCGAGCCTTTACCCTGATTATTTCAAAATAGGAAAAGGTGTCGGGAATTTTATATCTTATGGCGGCCTGCCTGTGGATGACAACGGTAAAATGCACTATACTTCCGGTACTTATATTGATGGAAATATCGGGGATTTTGATCAAAAATCAATTGCTGAATTTGTAAAATATTCCAAATATTCATCAGGTTCGGGACTTTATCCGTCAATTGGCGAGACAACCCCCGATGCTAAAAAGGATGGAGCGTATTCATGGCTTAAAGCTCCAAGATATAACGGCAAAGTTGTAGAGGTCGGACCGTTGGCACGCGCAATAATAACATATCTTAAAGGCACTGACAGTGACTATAAGAGCCTTATTGACAGCGCGCTTTCAACGCTTGGCTTGCAGCCTCAGGACCTTATATCGGTTATGGGAAGGCATGCTGCAAGGGCGCTGGAATTAAGCATACTGACAGACAGGATGGACGAGTGGGTCGATGAGCTTGATCCTGCAGCTCCGGTTCATACAAAGTTTGACATACCAAAAACTTCAGAGGGCATGGGTATCACAGAAGCTGCAAGAGGCTCCCTGGGCCATTGGATTTCCATAGATAACTTCAGGATAGCAAATTACCAGGCAGTGGTACCTACAACATGGAATGGCGGCCCCAGAGACGATGCGGGGAACATGGGCCCATACGAGCAGGCGCTTATCGGCGCCCCGGTTGCCGATCCTAAAAATCCTATAGAAATAGGCAGGATAATAAGATCATTTGACCCCTGCCTTGCATGTGCGGTCCACATTGTTGAAGGAGACAGGGAAATATTAAAATACAGAGTATGCTAAGCGGAGGTAAAAAGTGGAAGCAATCGGCATAAACGAAGAAATCATAATTAAAAAAGGCAGACACAAATTTTTATTCAAGCATACAGTTGTAACAAGGATAATGCATGGAATTCACCTTGTTTCGATGGTTATGCTGATACTGACTGGTTTTCAGATTTATGCGCCGGGATGGTTCAGGTTATTTCCCAGTATGGAAATAGCAAGGTATATCCATTTTATCTTTATGTATCTGATTGGATGGACCTTTGTTTTTAAGTTCTACTATACAGTTGTGACCGGTGAAATAAAGGAACTCCTTTTTACATGGAGGGATTTTAGGGACATACCGCTTTTGGCAAAGCATTATCTATACGATATTTTCGTAGGCATACCCAGCCCGAAACATTGGGGCAAATACAATCCCGGCCAGAAAATGGTTTACACATTATGGCCCGCGCTTCTTTTGGCCCAGGGCATAACAGGAATTGCCATGTATTTTATACCAAGATTTACTCAGTTTAATGACTTCTTTGGCGGGCTTGCAAACATAAAGGCATGGCACTTTGTCATCTGCTGGCTCTTTGTCCTTACCACACTGCTGCATTTTTATCTTGGTTCAACCGGTCCAAAAATCGTTGATTTTTATAAATCAATAATTACCGGTTATGAAAAAAGGGGAAAACATTAAATATTTGGTAATTGGTGCTGGTAATCTGCTTCTTTCTGACGAGGGCATGGGCATACATATTGTCAATAAACTTAAAAGTGAGGGCAGTTTTAGCGATACAGAGTTTATTGATATTGGGACCTCTACTCTTGATATAGGCTCGTACTTGTCTGACTGCATTGAAAAAATTGTAATAATAGACTGTATAAATACGCCGGAATATAAAGCCGGCACTGTTTTTAGACTGACTCTGGAGGACTTAAGGGTCCGGCAGTTAAATAAATTTTCTCTGCATCAGTTGGAACTTGTAGACAGCTTAAAGCTTCTTTCAATAGCAAACAATCTGCCCCCCATAATAATAATAGGTGTTGTGCCCAAAAACATAAACACTTTTTCCATAGAGCTTTCACCGGAAATACGGGTCCTGTTTCCCGCAATAATTGAAAAAATAACAAAAGTCATAATGGATTTTTTTAAGATTTAATGCATGAGTACTCAATAACTTGTTCGATTATTGATATTGTTAAAAAAAATATCGATGGAAAAGAAGTCGCCAAAGTCAGTAAAATCGATTTTGAGATAAACCCTGCTGCGAGCCTTGAACCGGATTCAATAAAATTTTATTTTGAATTTTTAACCCGGGAGGATAATACTTTAAAAAATGCCAGGCTTGTTTTTAAGAAGCCGGCAAAAAAAGTAAAATGCATCGAATGCGGCGCTCTTTATTCTGTAAAGGGATTTCCTGCCATCTGCCCCAAATGCATGAAAATAAATCCCATAGGCAGCAATTATGATGATATAAAAATTACTGCCATATATACAGACTGATTTAAAAACAGTATATTTAAAGTCCGGTAATCAGCGATTAATCATCTTAAGGTAAATCAAAAAATTCTTAATATTTTAATTATTTTATCTATATGTTATAATTCTTTTGCATTTTAAAGATTATTAATTGCTTAATAGTGGGCGCGCCCCACTATTTTTATTATAAAGTCAGGATTTAGGGTAAAGTACCCACTATTTTTATTATAAAGTCAGGGTTTAGGGTAAAGTATCCAAAACTTTTTTATTAAGTTAAATTTTTATTATTATTTTTAGGTGGTTTAATTGAACAGAAAATTAATTGAGGCGTTAAGAGAGCTTGAAAAAGAAAAAGGTATCAAAGTTGATACCATAATTGAAGCGTTAGTAGGCGCTCTGACTGCATCATATAAAAAAATATATGCAGTCGATGATAACATAAGGATAGATTTAAATGAAAAAAGCGGTGAAATAAGGGTATTTAAAATAGTTGAAGGCACGGATGAAAATGCTGAAGAGTCTTCAGAAATTGATATAACACCTCATGATTTTGGAAGGATAACTGCCCAGACTGCAAAACAGGTAATAAGACAGAGAATTAAAGAGGCTGAGCGTGAGATATATTATGATGAGTTTAAAGACAGGATAGGCGATATGGTCACCGGTATAGTCCAGCAGAATGATTCCAGGTTCACTCTTGTTGACCTGGGTAAAGTTGAAGCGCTCCTTCCCCAGTATGAGCAGGTTCCCGGTGAATCATATAAGCACGGAGAAAGAATTAAATGTTTTATTTCTGAAGTAAGAAAAACAACAAAAGGTCCGCAGGTCATTGTCTCAAGAACACACACCGGGCTTGTGAGAAAATTGTTTGAGCTGGAAGTACCTGAGATAAGTGAAAAAGTCGTGGAAATTAAAAGCATAGCCAGAGAGGCGGGCCACAGGACAAAAATCGCCGTTTCGTCAAACGACAGAAACGTTGACCCGGTTGGCGCCTGTGTGGGCCCAAGAGGCTCAAGGGTTAAAATGATTGTAGATGAGCTGGAAGGTGAAAAAATTGATATAGTAGATTATAATGATGATCCGGTTATATTTATCAAAAATGCCTTAAGCCCTGCAAAAGTACTTAAAGTCCTGACAGAGGACGACAGAAAGTTCGCTTTGATAGTGGTTCCGAATGACCAGCTTTCGCTGGCAATAGGAAAGGAGGGCCAGAATGCAAGGCTTGCAGCCAAACTGACAGGCTGGAGGATAGATATAAAGAGTGAAAGACAATTTGAGGAAGAGCTGAATGCAGCAAGAAAGGAAAGGGTAGACAAAAAAGAAAACCTATAACGATTTGAAATAATAAATTTTTTAAAAAAAATAATTTGATCAAGTAAAGAGATCTTAAGAATATTAACAGGCTAAAAGGCGAAAGAAGTAAGGGTATAAAATAAATATGAGTTCATTTAGAGTCTATGAAATTGCAGGTCAGCTAAATATCTCATCTGATGAAGTAATAAAGATGGGTAAGGAGCTGGGATTGGATTTGAAGAGCCATAGCTCAGTTTTGTCACAGGCACAGCTGGAAGATATTGGTAATGTTTATAATAAAATAAAGGCTGAAACTTTGACAAAGCAAAATACTGCAATAAACAGTACGGCAAATGAACCCAGTCTGCCCGGGACTAACGGAAGCGGTACACTTGCACCTGAAAGGACTTTAATTAAAGAAACTCAGGGTAAGGATGCAGCAAGAGTTATAATACAAAGTAAGCCGGCTCCCAAAAGGGGAACTATAAGCACAAAAATTCAATGGAAACCGGTTCCCAAAAGGGGAGAAACTGTAAAAGAGGCCTTTGACAAAGTGGTGCTTAAAGAAGAAGAGGCAAGACTTGCTGCGCCCCCGGAAGAAGCTCCTGTAATAACAACAGTCAAAGAAAAAGTTTTAAAAGTATTATCGGCTAAAGTAAAAACATCCAGGGAGAAAACGCCCAAGGCTCAGGACCTTAAGGAAAAAATATCAAGTAAGAAAGAAGCCTCAAAAAAAGAAGCCTTAACATCAGAGGATGCCGACAAGAATTTGCCGCAGGAGCAGTCGCAAGCTGGCTTTCAGCCGGATAGCGGACAACTTAAAAAAGAAGATTTAAAAAAATCCGGCAAAGAAGATTCAAAAAAATCTGGTGGTGAGAAATTTTCCGATGCTTTGCTTATGGAAGAAAAAAGAGGGACCCAAAAGCCGGAAGTAAAAGAAGCGTCCCAAAAGCAGGAAGCTGCAAAAGCAGGGGAACCTGCCAGGCAAGATGCCGGCAAACCGGGGGTAACTGCAGAAGCAATGAAAAAGGAAGCTGTAAAGGAAGAAGTAAGAGCAGAAGCAAAGAAAGAAGTTAAGGAATCAGCATGGACAGAAATAAAGGAAGAAGCTAATGCAGGGGTAAAGGCAGCAGTAAAGGAAACAGTAAGTGAAGAAGTAACCCCTAGGCAACCCCATATTAAAGAAAACGCGCCAACCGGTTCCAGGCCAAAGTATCAGTGGGACGAAGAAAAAAAGTTTAATATCAGGCAGGTTCTGGATAAAGTGCTTGATAAGGAAGAAAAGGAAGGAAGATTCAAGCCTTCTGCAAAAGTTTCGCCTGCAAATAAAACATTAGTAAAAAAGGGCGGTCTTCATGATAATCTTCATGTTTCAGAAGACGGCTCAGACCTTACAGCATTAAAAGATAAACCCATAAAAAGGACCGAAATCAAAAAGAATATAGAATTCCCGGAAGGCATAACAATAAAGCAACTTTCTGAAAGGATAAATGTAGGTTCGGGAGAAATAATTCAATCACTCTTTGACATGGGGGATATGGTAACAATTAATCAGCCCCTTGATCAGGATAGAATAGAAATACTCTCACAAGAATATAACTTCAGATACAGTATAATAGCGTTCGAGGACGACGCCGACGAAGGATTTAACGACAGTGAAGAAAGCCTCGAAATAAGGCCGCCTATAGTGACAGTAATGGGCCATGTCGACCATGGTAAGACAACTTTACTTGATGCAATAAGAAAGGAAAATGTCGTTTCAGGTGAAGCGGGCGGCATAACACAAAAAATTGGAGCATATCAGACTATTTATAATAACAGGAAAATAACATTTATCGATACACCCGGCCATGAAGCTTTTACGACAATGAGGGCGCGCGGCGCAAAGGTAACAGATATTGCGGTAATAGTAATCGCAGCTGATGACGGGATAATGCCTCAGACAGTTGAAGCAATAAACCATGCAAAAGAGGCCCATGTCCCGATAATTGTTGTCGTTAATAAAACGGACCTGCCCAATGCCAACGAGGAAAGGGTAAAGCAGGGTTTGACAGAATACGAACTTGTGCCCGAGGAATGGGGCGGCGATACTGTTTTTGTAAGCATCTCTGCAAAAAACAAGATAAATATTGAAGGACTTCTCGAAATGATACTGCTGGTTGCTGATATGAATGAGATAAAAGGTAACCCAAGTGCAGAGGGGCTCGGAATAATAATAGAATCCAGGCTTGATAAAAACTTTGGCCCTGTAGGAACCGTACTGGTTAAAAGGGGAAACATAAAGACAGGTGATTTCTTTATTACAGGAAATTCATACGGAAGGGTAAGAAATATAAAAGATGAGTATGGGGAAAATATAACCAAAGGGGAACTCTCGCAGCCTATTGAAATATCGGGTTTTACCACAGTACCGCAAGCCGGAGATAAGTTTTTTATCGTAAAGAATGAAAAAGTTGCGAAGGACCAGACAAGCAAGAGGGAAAACCAGAAAAAACAAAACAGGATATCCGAAGTAAAAAAACACGTTACCCTTGAGGACCTTGCGGACCTGTCAAAAGAAAATGAGATTAAGAGATTAAGGATAATACTTAAGTCAGAATCAAACGGTTCCCTGGATGCTGTTGAAAAGTCATTATGGGATGCTGAAGAAGAGACTGTAAAAATAGATATTATACATAAAGGCGTTGGGGCCATTACAGACAGCGATGTACTGCTTGCCTCAGCCTCGGATGCAATTGTGATGGGTTTTGGTGTCGTGGCTAATACCAAAGCAAGAGTGCTGGCCAAAGAGGAAAAAATCGAGATAAGGACCTATGATATAATCTATAAGCTTATCGATGATATAAGGCTCGCATTTAAGGGTATGCTGGAACCAAAATACGAAGAAAAAATCAAAGGCAATATAGAGATAAGGGAAGTATTCAAGGTTACCAAAATGGGCAATGTTGCCGGCTGCTATGTGCTTGATGGCGAGGCAGAACGAGGTGACCTTGTAAGGATCATCAGGGACGGTAAAGTCATTTATTCAAGCAAAATAGATACCCTTCACAGGTTTAAAGATGATGTCAAAAAAGTAAATGCCGGTTATGAGTGCGGAATAAGGATAGAGAATTACCAGGATGTTTCCAAAGGCGACCTTTTTGAAGTTTATGAGCTAAGAGAAATAAAACAGTAAAAAGGGACCACTTGGACAAGATTAAAAAAATTGAAACCGACCTAAAAAGAGAAATCGGTTTTATCATAAACTCAAAGTTAAAGGACCCCCGCATAGGTTTTACCACAGTGACAGATGTAAAACTATCCCCTGATTTTCACTATCTTGACGTATTTGTAAGTATAATGGGCGAAGATGCCAATATTGACAAATCGATGGAGGGGTTAAAGCATTGTGACGGCTTTATTAAAAAGAACCTTAAAGAAAGGTTCAGGCTAAGGGCAATGCCCCGGATAAGATTTATTCACGACAAGGCAATAGGTCAGGGAATAAAAATAAATGAAATACTTGAAAAATTAAAAAATACAACAGATTGAATTTTAAATGCCGCATAAATTCCCGGAATTATATAAAAAAATAATTGAAACTATAAATAAATATGAAAAATTTTTAATAATTTCCCATGATTTTCCTGACGGTGACTGCCTGGGTTCCCAGCTTGCTTTTTTTGAGCTTTTAAAAATACTTAACAAAAAAGTAACCATGTATTCTGGCAGCGAGATTCCTTATCAGTACAGTTTTCTTCCCAATATCACGCTTCTTGAAAGTGATTTTGAGAAAATCAGTAACAGCTTCCTTGACAAAAGTTGTGTCTGCATCTGCCTGGATTGCGCTGACGAAAGAAGAGTCAGCCTGGATATGGCCAAGGTAAAGCAAAGTGCTGCAATACTCATAAACATAGACCATCACCCCGGCAACACCATGTTTGGTGATATAAATATTGTAGATTCAAAAAAATCTGCTACGGCTGAAATACTGTATGAGTTTTTCGTGTCCGGTTTTGCGGATTTGATTAATTATAATATTGCGCTGGATATTTATACGGGAATACTTACAGATACCGGACGGTTCCAATATGAAAATACTACTCATAATGTACATAAGATAGTGAGCCATCTGCTTGAATTTGGCATTATCCCTTCAAATGTTTTTACACATATTTATGAAAATGAGCCGCTTACAAGATTTAAGCTGCTTGAAGTCGTGTTAAAAAGAATAAAGCTTGACAGTGGGAAAAAAATTGTTTATTCATATATTCTTCAGCGCGACCTGAAGCAATTAGGCCTTCCTTTTTCTGCCAATGACGGTGTAATAGAGCTTTTGAGGAGTGTTTCCGGCGCCAGGGTTGCGGCGCTTATAAAAGAGGTTGGTAAAAAAAAGTACAAGGTGAGTTTAAGATCAACAGACACTTCGTATAGTGTCTCCGAATTGGCTGCAAAGTTTGGAGGAGGCGGGCATAAAATGGCAGCTGCATATTCAAAAACCGCCACACTAAAGGAAGTCATCGCAAGCCTTATAGACTTTGTTTAAAGATCTGTTAGCTTGATACATTTCGTTTAAAGATTTTGAAGGCTTTATAGATTTCGTTTGAAGGTTATGGGTTGGATTGAAATGGGTTGAAAGAAGTAAAATAAAATGGATTTTAATAAGTCAGGACTTTTCGAAAATTTCAGTGGAATCGTTCTTATAAACAAAAAGCCGCAAATGACTTCATTTGATGTGATAAGAAGGTTTAAAAAGGTTTTTTTTTTAATAAAATCGGCCATTGCGGTACCCTGGATTTCCTTGCAGAAGGAATACTTATAATCCTCATTAACAAAGCAACAAAACTTTTTGACAGGTTCCAGTCTCTTGATAAAAGATACACAGCATCTTTTAAGCTTGGGATAGTAACAGAAACATGGGATCTTGAGGGAAGCATTATTGAAACAAAACCTGTGGAAAACATCACTTTAAGCCGGCTGAAGACAGCGGCCCTTAGTTTTAAAGGTGAAATCGTGCAGACTCCTCCTGTATTTTCAGCAAAAAAACTGAGTGGAAAACCGGCTTATTATTATGCGAGAAATGATACCGGACATGAAAAGCTAAAGGGATTAAAAGCATCAAATGTTAATATTTACAGTATTGAAATAAATTCTTTTGACGGGCTGGATGGTGTTATGAGTGTTTGCTGCAGCAGCGGTACATATGTAAGATCAATAGTCAATGACCTGGGCAATCTGCTTGGCTGCGGCGCTACACTTACACATCTTACCAGGGATTCAATCGGAAAACTGGAACTGGCAGACAGCATAGCCGCAGACGATATTGAAAAAATTATCGATGCCCAAAGCCTGGAGAAATACAAAGCAGGCATCTTAAGTGTGGAAGAAATATTGCGGTTAAAGTATTTATAAGAAGGAAATTGGCTTGTATTTTTTATAAAATTAATTAAAATGTAATAGTTTTTTTAAGTGAGGCAATTTTTTTATATTTTTAAGGATATACTTTTGAGAACGATAATAAAGCTCGAAAACTTACCGGAGAATAGCTTTAAAGACTTAAGGGTATTTGCAGTTTTGGGTTTTTTTGATGGTGTACACAGGGGCCACCAGGAAATCATTAAGGAATGTGTAGAAAGGGCCCGCCAGTTATGTGGAGTAAGTGTTGTGTTTACTTTCAACAAGCAGCCCAAAAACATTGTTCATAAAAAGTTGTATAAAAAGCTTATTACCGAAAATGCTGAAAAACTTAAGCTGATAAAAAGCCTTGGTGTTGATAATATAATTATTGCCAAATTTGACGGGCCGTTTTCCGGTTATGAACCGGAAATATTTTGCAGCCTTATTCTGGTGGAAAAGTTAAATATAGAGGAAATATTTATAGGAAAGGGTTTCAGATTCGGAAAAGACGCAAAAGGAAATGTTGATTTCCTGAGAAATTATTTTAAAGACAGGGGTGTAAAAATAAACGAAACACCGATTTTTGCAGTTAACGGAATGCCCGTCTCAAGCACACTGATAAGGCAGTATTATAGTTTTGGTGATATTGACATGATAAAACTGCTGTTGGGAAGATACCCTACCCTAAAAGGGAAAGTGGCAAGAGGCGATGGCCGCGGAAAAACTTTAGGTTTTCCTACATCAAATATTGATGTTTTTGAGAAATATGTAACTCCAAAGGATGGTGTATATATCGGTTTTGTAAGAATACTGGCCGGCAGTATGAGTAAAAGAAAAAAAACCGCAAGCTTATCAGGTGAAGAAATAAAATACCGGGCTGTAATAAATATTGGAGATAATCCGACATTTTCAGCTGCCCGCAAATGGGTAGAATCCCATTTGATTGATTTTGATGCTGATATCTATGATAATATAATAGAGGTAACATTCTTAAAAAGGCTGAGGGACGAAAAAAAATTTGCTGGAAAAGATGACCTTATTGTACAAATAATGGCAGATATCATGCTGGCAAGAAAATTTTTTGAGGATTTTTGTATTTCCGGAGTTGATTTAAATTGTAATAGACAAACAGTTATGATAAATTGATACTGGTATTTAATTGGGGAGGTGAATTTATAAATTGACATTGTTGAAAGAAGAAAAACGGGAAATTATAGACAGATTCCAAATTCATGAAAATGATACTGGGTCCTCAGCTGTTCAGGTAGCAATAATGACTTCAAGGATTAACAGCTTGAATGAGCATCTGAAAAGCAATAAAATGGACCATCATACAAGGAGAGGGTTGGTCATGCTGGTCGGTAAGAGGAAAAGATTGCTTGAATATATAAAAAACAACGATCTTGATGGTTACAGAAAGCTCATTAAAGAATTAGGTTTAAGAAAATAATGTTTAAAGAGCTTAAGATTTTTATAGGTTATTGATTTGTTTTTGGGGAGGATGTTTATTTAATTGTATAATTCTAATTTTGAAGAAAAAGAGCTCGTGTTTGATGTCGGAGATAAAAAAATAAGTTTCAAATCCGGTAAACTTGCCAGGCAGGCAAATGGTGCAGTATTGGTAGAGTCCGGCGGCAACGGGATACTTGTTACTGCAACTATGAGTAAAGATTTTAAGGCAGATAAAGACTTTTTTCCGCTTACTGTTGATGTAGAAGAAAGAATGTATGCTGCAGGTAAAATACCAGGCGGATTTTTTAAGAGGGAAGGCAGGGCCACAGACCGGGCCATATTGATAGCTAGGCTCACCGACAGACCCCTTAGACCTGTTTTTGATAAAAATCTCCGCAATGAGATGCAGGTAATTTCTACAGTTTTATCAGTGGACCAGGTTTATCCTTATGATGTCCTGGTTATGAATGGCTCGTCCTGCGCATTATTTATTTCTGACATACCGTTTTACGAACCGATAGGCGCCGTTCGTATCGGCAACATTGATGGCGCATGGCTCATAAATCCTTCTCACGAAGAATTAAAGACAAGTATTTTGGATATTGTAATTGCAGGCACTGAAAATGCAATACTTATGGTAGAAGCAAAGTGCAGGCAGGCCAGTGAAGAGATGGTTCTCGAGGCAATCGAGAGAGCAATCCCTGAAATAAGGAAGATAATAGCGGCCCAGGTAGAGTTTAGGGCAATGGTTGGAGTTGATAAGAAACAGCTCGAAACTTTTAAACTTAATGATGAAGTAAGCGCAAAAGTCGGGGAGCTGGCAAGAAAAAGGATTTCTGAAAAGCTTTCAAGCGTAGTCGAGTTTGCATCCAAAGAAAATAAGGATGAACTGCTTGATATCGGCAAGAAGGGTTTTGCATCTGAAGAGCTTGATATTATAAGCGCAGAAGTAAAAAAAGAACTTAAAGTGCAATTTCCCGATGATTCTGTCAGCATAGACGTTTCCCTAAAAGAGCTCGAAAGAGAACTTGTAAGGAAAATGATACTGGAAAATGGTATAAGACCGGACGGAAGAAAAGACAAGGAAATCAGGAAGATAACATGCGAGGTCGGGCTTTTCCCTGACACAACCCACGGGACAGGGTTATTTACAAGAGGCAGGACACAGGCCCTGACTATTCTTGCCCTTGGTTCAACAAGGGAATCGCAGAGGCTTGACAGCCTTGAAGAAGTTGAATTTAAAAGATATATGCACCACTATAATTTTCCGCCGTTTTCAACCGGGGAGACATCACCGCTAAGGGGTCCAAAGAGGAGAGAAATAGGCCATGGAGTACTCTCTGAAAGAGCGCTTGAAAGCATGATTCCCAGTGAAGATGTGTTTCCATACTCAATAAGGCTGGTATCAGAGATACTTGAATCCAATGGCTCGACTTCCATGGCGAGCGTTTGCGGAAGCACACTTGCTTTAATGGATGGCGGGGTCCCGATATTAAATCCTGTTTCAGGAATCGCCATGGGGCTTGTAAAAGGCGAAGGCAATGATTTTGTAGTATTATCAGATATCCAGGGCATTGAGGACTTTTATGGAGATATGGACTTTAAGGTAGCCGGGACAGAAAATGGCATCACTGCTCTGCAGATGGATATAAAGGTAAAGGGTATTGATGTAGAGATAATGAAAAGGGCGCTTTATCAGGCAAAAGAAGGAAGGCTTTTTATTTTAAATAAAATGCTTGCAGTCATAGAAAAACCAAGAGAGGAACTTGCAAAAGCCGCTCCGAAAATAACATCTTTTAAGATTCCAAAGGATAAAATAGGAGAATTAATTGGTCCCGGAGGGAAGAATATCAAGAGCATAAAAGAAGAATTCAGCCTTGATGAAATAGATGTTTCTGACTCTGATGGCGAGGGGGTTGTCTCCATAACCTGTAACGATGCCAAAAATATTGAAATGGCGCGAAAAAAAATCGAGGGAATGCTCAAAGGAGTCGACGATATCGAAGAGGGAGATGAGTTTGTCGGCACAGTAGTCGGTATAACTTCTTATGGAGCTTTTATAAATATTTACCCTGGCCTTGACGGTCTTTTGCATATTTCAAAAATAGCAAAAACAAGAATCAATAAAGTTGAAGATTTCCTGACTCTTGGTGATAAGATAGGTGTAAGAGTAGGATCGGTTGATAAAAGGGATCGAAAAATTTCTTTAGAACGCACTGATCTTGAATAATTACACTTAAATTTGTAAATCATCGGTATTAATTCATCCGCTGCCGGACTGGCCTGTCCGGCGTGGAGTCATGCGTCGCATTATATAAAGAAGGCATTAAAGTATCTTTTAGGAGAGGTTAAAATAAAATATTAATTTCCAATAATTATAAATTTGAGAACTATCAGATCACACAGCTTGACAACGGTTTAAGGATAATAAGTGAAAGCATACCGCATTTTAGGTCCATATCGCTTGGTTTCTGGATGCCGGCCGGCTCAAGGAACGAGAATCAGTCAAACAGCGGGATCACTCATCTTATTGAGCACCTTTTATTTAAGGGTACCAAGAAGAGGACCTACAGGGATATAGCGATTGCATTTGATTCTCTGGGCGCAGAATTTAATGCTTTCACTGATAAGGAAAACAGCTGCGTTTACGCAGACTTTATTGATACACATCTTGATGTCAGCCTTGAGATTTTGTTTGATGTCGTTACAAACCCTTCATTTTTGCCTGTAAACATTAAGCTCGAAAAAAAGGTCATATGCGAAGAAATCAAAATGGTCAAGGACAATCCCTCTGACGATATCTTTAATTATTTCTATGATATTGTTTTTAAGGGACACCCTTTAAGTCTTTCGATACTTGGAACAAAAAAATCATTAAATGTGCTTTCAGCTGAGAATATATATGATTATTTCCATAATAATTTCAGCTTAAACGGCATGGTACTTTCTGCGGCAGGCAATATTGACCACCAGACACTTGTAGAAATGGTTAAAAAGAACCTGGAGCAGATACCTGATAATTTAAACAGGGCCCAAAGGACGGAAGCGTCAATAGAAAATCCTGATAAAAAAATAACCAAGATATATAAAGGCAAAACTGAAGCGAGTCATATTTGTTACGGAGGTCCGGGATGCAGCAGGAAGAGCTCCGACAAATACCCACTTTCACTTTTTACAAACATACTCGGGGGCAGCATAAGCAGCCGTTTGTTCCAGAAAATCAGGGAGGAAAAAGGTCTTTCTTATACTATTTTTACAAGTAATACCCAGTATACTGATGCAGGAATAATAATAATATATGCGGCTACTTCCGCTTCAGGAGTCAATAAAGTTATAGATCTTATAAATATCGAAATTGAAGATATCAAAAAAAACGGTATAAAACCTGAGGAGCTCGAAATAGCAAAAGAAAATACCAAGGGCAGTATAGTGCTGGGCGTAGAAGATATAAGCTCGCGCATGTTTCGCCTTGGAAAGGCTTCTCTTATGGACAACAGCGTTGTTACAATTGACGAGATCTTAAAAAGAATAGATAAAGTCGAACTAAAAAGTGTAAATGACATTGTTTATAAATATTTTGAACCCGAAAAAATGAACCTGGTAATTATTAGCAAACCCGCAAACGGGAGACCAAAATGAAAAGAATAGCCATGTTCGGTATCTGCGGTAAAATGGGTATCTCGATGACCAGAGAGCTTATCAAGGAAAAGGATGTGGATATTTGTGGAGGATTTGACAGGGTCAGGGTCGGTGATGATATAGGGCGTGTGCTTGGGCTTGACCTGACCGGTAAAATGGTATCTGATAATTATTCTGAGATCCTTGATTTAAAGCCTGACCTGATTATAGATTTTACAGTTGCGCAGGCTGCATTTAAAACAGCAAAATGGGCAGTTGAAAATAATATAAATATAATCATAGGCGCAACCGGCTTAAGTAAAGAAAACCTAAAAGATATTGAGGCTGCGGCCGGCGGGGGCACATGCAAAGTGTTCGTCATACCGAATTTCTCCATCGGAGCAGTAGTGATGATAAAAGTTAGCGGGATGATTGCAAAGTATTTTGATAATTGTGAGATAATTGAACTCCATCATGACAAGAAAAAGGACGCGCCCTCAGGCACTTCGATTTTTACTGCTGAAAATATAGCAAAAAATAAGGTTTTTAATAATTCAAGGCTAAAAGACGGTGAAGTTGAAATATTGGAGTCAGGCAGGGGGGCATTTGCCGGCGGGATCCATATACACAGCATAAGGCTTCCCGGTTATCTGGCGCACCAGGAAGTAATTTTTGGCGCAGTAGGGCAAACTTTATCGATAAGGCATGACAGTATAGACAGGCTCTCTTTTTATCCCGGACTTTTGCTTGCAATTAATAAGATAGAAAATCTTTCAAATTTTACATATGGACTGGACAAAGTAATAGAGCTTTAGATAATAATATTTATATATGGACCAACGAAGTAATATAGCTTTTGCTAATGCTGTGCTTCCTTGGAACATCGGAATTTTTGGTAATTACACAAAATTAATAGAAAAGTATAGTACAGAATACCGAAGTTCCGGAAGATTAATAAAAGAACCTTAGTTAAAAAGATAAAGTTAAAATAATTTAAGCAAGGGGACAATTTATGTCATTTGGCGAACTTATAACTGCGATGGTTACACCATTTGATAAAAGAAATAAAGTAGACCTCGAACAAGCTGCACAGCTTATCGGTCATCTGATAAATAACGAAAGCGACGGGATACTGCTTGCAGGCACCACCGGTGAATCTGCTACCCTTACGGACAGGGAAAAAATTGAGCTTTTTACTCTTGGGGTAAAAGAGTTTAAGTCGAAAACAAAAATCATTGCCGGGACGGGGACGAACGATACAAGTCACTCTGTAGAGCTTTCCATGGAAGCGCAAAAAGTCGGAGTGGACTGCCTGCTCTGTGTAACGCCTTACTATAACAAGCCTTCACAGTCAGGGCTTTACAGACATTTTGAGGCGATAGCTTCTTCGGTTAAGATTCCGGTGATATTATATAATGTGCCTTCCAGGACTTCCTGCAATATTTCGTCAAGAACAGTTATTGAGCTTTCAAAAATTGAAAATATTATCGGGATAAAGGAAGCAAGCAGTGATTTTAAACAGATAGCTGAAATCATAGGCGGGACGGATGAGGATTTTCTTGTTTACAGCGGTAATGACGGCGATACTCTGCCAATGCTTTCACTTGGAGCGCATGGAGTGATAAGCGTTGCCTCTCATCTTGTAGGAAAAGACATAAAAAAGATGTTGTATTTATTTAAGAACGGCCAGACAGGCGAAGCTGCAAAACTGCATAACTGGCTTCTTGATATTTTTTACGGGATATTTATTTCAACAAATCCTGTACCGACAAAGACAGCATTAAATCTTATGGGTATGGGCGCAGGAGGCGTAAGGCTACCGCTATGTGAAATGGCACAGGAGGATCTGATTTTGTTTAAGAAGATTCTGGGCAAATATAAACTAGTTTAATAAATTGATAAAAATGGGAATTCATATAACTCAGGGTTATGCTGTAGGCAGTATATTAGCTTGATAATGATATATACAACCTACTACATAGAGTGGATACTCTTAAGTCAGCCTGATACGCATCTTAATAAATTAAATTAAAAATTAAATTAATAAATAAATTAACTCGGAGATAAAATTTTATGGCAAAAAAAAGTAGTTTGAAAATCGTTTTTTTAGGGGGCTTAAATGAGGTAGGGAGAAACATCGCAGCAATTGAAAAGGACAACAATATTATTGTTATCGATTGCGGTATAATGTTTCCTGATGATTATCTTCCCGGCATAGATTATTTGATACCTGATTTTTCATATCTTAAGAGAAATGCTTCACAGATAAAAGCTTTTATTTTAACGCACGGCCATGAGGACCATATTGGCGCTCTGCCTTTCCTTTTTAAAGAAATAAGTCCTTTAACTGCACCTATTTACGCTACAAAGTTAACGCTTGGCCTTATCAAATCAAAATTAAATGGAAGCATAGGAGGGAACACGTTCTCTTTTAATGAGGTAAATACCGATTTAATCCTTAAAATCGGACCTTTTGAAATAGAATTCTTCAGGGTAAACCACAGTATTCCCGATAATGTGGGCCTTATAATAAGGACCGATATAGGCACGGTTGTGCATACGGGGGATTTCAAGTTCGACCAGCATCCGATAGACGGCAGGGTTACAGAATTTTCCAAACTTGCAAAAGCCGGCCAGGAAGGCGTGCTTGCCCTTTTGGCAGACAGTACAAACGCGGAAGAAGCAGGATATACTTTGTCTGAAAGAGAAGTAGGAAAAACTCTGCACGAAAAATTTATGCAGGCTGAGAAAAGAATAATAGTTGCAACATTTGCTTCGCATATTCACAGGATACAGCAGGTCTTTGATGTCGCAAAAAAACTTGACAAGAAAGTAGCCGCTTCCGGAAAGACAATGTTAAAGACAATAAAAATTGCCTCCGAACTGGGGTTTTTAAGCATTCCTGAAAATACAATGATACCGATAACTAAAATCGATGAATACCCTATAAAAAAAATTGTACTGCTTTCAACAGGCACCCAGGGCGAGCCGTTGTCGGCTTTAAGAAAAATGGCTCTAAATGAACATCCCAGGGTAAAAATAATGACAGGAGATACAGTGGTTATCTCTGCATCGCCGATTCCGGGAAATGAAAACGCGGTCTCAAGCACTATAAATATGCTCCTAAAGCAGGGGGCCGATGTAGTTTATGAATCTATTGCCGGCGTTCACGTTTCAGGGCATGCACAGGGGGAAGAAATAAAACTGATGATAAATCTTGTCAAGCCCCAATATTATGTCCCTGTGCATGGAGAATATAAGCACAGGATCCAAAATGCAAAGCTTGCCGGTTCAATAGGAATTGATGAAAGCAGGATAATCATTGCGCAGAACGGCGATATCCTGAAATTAAACGAAAACATGTGCAGGATAAGCGGGAAACTGGATCTCCAGAACATATATATTGATGGATTTTACCAGGGTAACACTGAAGATGCTATTTTAAAGGACAGAAAAAACTTGTCAAGGAACGGGATAATTTTTGTGGCAGTGCCAGTAAACAAAGAAAAAATGGCAATAGACGGTGTGCCTGAACTGGTTTTTAAGGGTGTAACGTATATGGAAAATTATGACCGGATACTTGGGGAAGCCAGAGAAATCGTGGCAGAGACCGTAAGAAAATGTTTCGACGACAATATTTTAAATAATCAGCAAATCGAGAGCCAGATAAATGAGGTAGTTGAAAAATATATTTTAAAAAAAGTAATGCTCAGGCCTATAATAGTATCAAAAGTAATAGAGTCTTAGAAACTGATTATAAATCGTAGTAATTAATATGGTTAAAAAACCAGGCATTTTATATAATTACTAAATAAAATGTTTGAAGAAAAAGATAGAGCTAAAAGTAGAAAAAAAAACACAGCTGACTTAAAAATGGGAAAAGATATAAGGAATACCTCAAATTCAAAAAGAATTGAAACCCCCTTAAAAAAGCAATACGTCAGCAGAAGAACAGAAGTATATGGTATTGTCATAATGATGATATCGGTGCTTTTGTTCTTAAGTTTCTTCAGTTTTGGCAAACCCGGTATAGTAACCGGCTACATAAACGATTTCCTCTCCTATGTCTTTGGCTTTACAAAGTATTTTTTTGCCTTTTTTCTGTTTGTCTGGGGGGTAAGTTTTTTTATCAGAAGAGTAAGATATCTTCCATCCAGATTTGGGTGGGGTTTTGCGCTTTTTTATATTGCAGCTTCCGGCCTTATAAGCAATAACTTCAAATATGCAGATATTTTTGACCCGCTTGTTGTAAGGAGCAGGGGCGGGATAATCGGCGCAGGCATTTTTTATGGCTTGTACAGGCTTGTTGGAAAAGCAGGGGCCATAACTATCCTTATAGTCCTTTTCATAATTGGCCTGCTTATTATAACCAGGCTCTCTATTATAGATGTCGTAAGAAAAATATCCCGCCGCAGGCTGGAGCGTCGGCAAAAGGCTTTAGGTTCTGATATTATGTTTAAAGACGGCAGCGCAGGAAAAGTCTTTAACGGGGCCGATGCGCTAACCGGCAGGAGGGCCGCAGAGGCAGCCGGTGATAAAACAGCCGGGGCGCTGTCCTTTAAAGCTTCAAATAAAAAATTTACTCCTGACGGCAGTATGCCTGAAATAATAAATTATGAGGATAGAGGCAAACAGCAAAGTAAAGTATTTGACGGGGAAAAATCAGGGCAGCAGCAGGGTAATACTGAGGTTTTTGGTGGAATCAGCAGCGGTGGCGGCGGCAGGACTTACGCCTCAGGCGAGTCAAACAATCAATCTTTGCCGGCGCAGGGGGCTTCCGGTACTGCAAGGGGTAAAGACAGCTCAAGGCAGTTAAGTATTCCGCTTATTGAAGAAGCGGAGCCTGATGAAAATTTTAAGCTTCCCCCTTTAAGCTTACTTAAGAAATCTGAAGTACTTTCACCAAAATTATACAAGCAGAATGTTTCTGAAAGCGTCAATACATTAAATCAGCTTTTTTACCATTTCAACCTTCCGGCAAAGATAGCCTCTGTCACAAGGGGTCCCTCAATTACTTTATATGAAGTAACACTTTCCCAGGGCATAAAAGTCGCAAAGCTTCTAAGCCTTGAAGATGATTTCTGCGTAGCTCTTGGCACTCCCGATTTGAGGTTTTTAACTCCAATCCCGGGAAGATCTGCCATCGGCATTGAGGTGCCCAATAAGATCAGGAGCCTTGTAACTCTTGGCGATATATTTTCGAGTGATGACAAGGAACTCAGTGATTTGATGACTTTGCCGCTGGGAAAGAATTTTTCAGGAGAAGTCGTGCACATGACCATAAATAATATGCCGCATCTTTTGATTGCCGGCGCGACTAACTCAGGAAAAAGTGTTTGCTTAAATGCAATCATCGTATCGCTTCTGATGAAGGTAAAACCCAACGAGGTAAGGTTTATTATGATTGACCCGAAAATGGTGGAGCTTACCATGTATGACGGGATACCTCATCTTTTGGCGCCTGTTATTGTGGATCCTAAAAAAGCTGCAGCTGTGCTTTCGTGGGCGCTGGAAGAAATGAAAAACAGGCTCCAGATTTTGCGTGATTATAACTGTAAAAAACTTGAAGAATTTAACTTTATGGTCAAAAAGGATTTTGGTAAGGATGATGACTTAAAGCAGTTGCCGTACATACTTATTGTTATTGATGAACTTGCTGACCTTATGATGGTTTCAGCTGCAGATGTTGAGGACAGTGTCTGCCGTATTGCGCAAATGGCGCGAGCCGTGGGTATCCATCTTATAATATCCACACAAAAACCGGTCGTTAAAATACTTACCGGGCTGATAAAGACCAATATTCCTGCAAGAATTGCCTTTAAAGTTACGGATTATACTGACTCAAGGACGATCCTTGAACATGGCGGCGCAGAAAAATTAATCGGAAAGGGAGATATGCTCTACCTGTCTCCGCAGGGTGGAAGGCCGGAAAGGCTGCAGGGCGCATTTTTAACAACCAGGGAGATAAACCTGATTACAAATTACATTAAAAACCAGGGTAAGACGAACTATAATCCCGAGATAACCGAGAGGTTTGTAAAAAAAGAAGAAAGAAGCCTTGAGGATGATGATTTGCTCTACGATGCTCTCAGGGTGGTTGTAGAAATTGGCCACGCATCCGCCTCACTTCTGCAAAGAAAATTAAGGCTGGGCTACTCCAGGGCAGCAAGGATAATAGACCAGCTCCAGGACAAGGGATTTATCAGCGGGCCTGACGGAAGCAAACCACGGGATGTACAGGTTTCCAGGGAAGAGCTTGAGGAAATGCTTGGAGGCAGCGGCAAATAGATGGCCCAACGGAGACAATTCATAATCCGGCAGCGGCAAGTCCTTTAAAAGATAATACTTAAATTAACAATTATCAAACACTTGAAAAAGGATGAAATAAAGTGAATTTTTCAATCTTAAGTATAGGCTCAGAGTTAAATCTTGGGCTAATCCTTAATACCAACTCAAAATATATCGCTGAAACACTTACCGAGCTGGGCATGGAAAACAATTACATGCTGACAGTAAGGGATAACATAAAAGATATCTCAGACTCATTGGAAATATGCATTAAAAACAGCGATATAGTCATTATCAGCGGGGGACTCGGCCCCACAGACGATGATGTCACAAGAGAAGCGGTTGCGGATTACTTAAATGAAAAGCTCATATGCCTTAAAGAACTTGACAAGACAAGCCTTAAGTTTTTAAAATTCATAAAAAATGATGAAATCATTCAAAATCTCAAGCGCCAGTCGTTTATTCCTGAAAGTTCCCTCCCCATAAAACCGAGAGTAGGCAGCGCCTCAGGTTTTATTGTCGATAGAAACGAAAAGCTTATATTTTCCATTCCGGGTGTTCCAAGGGAAATGAAAGACATGTTTGACCATGATGTTATTTTATATATAAAAAAGTATCTTAAAGCCAGAGGGTACGGCAAGTCCGAGGACCCTTCAACCAAATCCGGGACTTCCAAAAATATTTTTACAAAAAAAACAGTGCTTCTTTCGACCGATATCAGCGAAAGCCAAATGGAGTTTTCTATCAGGGATATTAAGCCTCGCGCAAAAGATCTAAGCGTTGAAATCGGAGTAACAGCAAACCCCGGGCTTATAAAAATAATGCTTATTGCGAGATCGGCCAGTGCAAAACAATGTGAAAAAAATTTAAAGATTATCGAGACAATGATAAGGGAAGTCATTGGTGAGCACATATACTGGAAAGGTGACGGCGCAATCGGGGACAGCATCAGGCAGGCTATTGAAGGCAGCGGGCGAAATATTACGCTGGCCACCGCTGAATCCATTACGGGCGGCCTTATATCAAGCCTGATAACCGACACTCCCGGAAGTTCTGAATATTTTAAAGGTTCAATAGTATCCTATAGCATTTTCTCAAAAAGTGAGATACTGGGTGTGGACAAAGATATTATACATGAAAAAGGAGCCGTCAGCCCTGAAGTCTGCCTGGAAATGGCAAAAAGTGCAAAAGCAGTCTTTAACTCAGATTATTCCATAAGCGCGTCAGGAATTGCGGGCCCGACATCACCCGAGGAAGGCAAGGTAATAGGGATGGTCTACACCTCTATAGCCGGTCCGGATAATTATTCTGCAGTTTACGAAAAACGGTTTATCGGCACAAGGGCCGACATAAAATTCAGGACCGCCCAGTTCATTTTAAACCGGTTAAGACTGGCAATATTAAATGAAAAATGCTGACATTGATTCAAAAAGGCTCTTTGCTGCAATTATCCTGCCTACGGACTTAAGGATGCAACTGTTTGACTCAATTAAAGGTTTGGCACGGCAGTATCCGGAAATAAGGCCGATTGCTGCGGAAAACATTCACCTGACACTTAAGTTTTTAGGCAGCAGAGGCACTTTCATGGTCCGGAAAATAGCAGCTGCAATGAGAAATACTGCGCAGGACTTTGAGAGTTTTAGCTTTACAGCCGCAAGTATTGCCGGCGCGTTTCCGGACAGTTCTTCCGCCCGGATTCTATTTGTGCCTGTTGAAGGAGGAGCCGGGCAGGTTGATAATATTTTCAATATTCTTGAGAATAATCTTTTAAAAGTAAAAATAAAGAAAGAGGAAAGAGAATTTATCCCCCATATTACTGTTGCAAGAATAAAAGATAAATTAAATATTACCGATTTGGTAAAAAAAATAACTTTTGATTTTAAGGAACCGGTAAACTGCAGTAAAATCTCCCTTCTTGAAAGCAGGTTGAAACCGTCCGGCGCAGAGTATATTATTCTTGAAGAATTTGCATTAAAATGATTCATAATAAAAAGACTTTTTAAAAAACCCGAAAGTTAAAAGAGGCTTCAGAAAGCTTGTAAAATCAAATTATTTTTTTGTTTTTTAAGATTTTTTAAATTTACGTTTTTTAAGTCTCGAAATAAAAAAAAGAATTTGAATATTAAAAAAGTTGCCAATCTTTGAAAAGTATGTTAATATAGGCTTATGCATAAATATACAAATATATAATCCTTTATGGAGGAAATAATGGATAAAGAAGACAGGGACAGGATAATTGAAAATACTTTGCTGCAGATAGAAAGGCATTACGGCAAAGGCTCTATAATGAAGCTTGGGGCATATGACCCATCCCAGGATATCACGTATATTTCTACCGGTTCGATTGAGCTTGACATGGCCCTAGGCATTGGAGGCATACCCAAGGGGAGGGTCACTGAGATATTTGGACCGGAAGCATCAGGAAAAACAACTCTTGCTCTTCATATTATCGCTAACTCCCAGAAAGAAGGCGGTACTGTTGCGTTTATTGATGCAGAGCACGCTCTTGATCCTATATATGCAAGGGCTCTCGGAGTTAATACAGAGGAGCTGTTACTTTCACAGCCGGATAATGGAGAGCAGGCGCTGGAGATATGCGAGATACTACTCAAAAGCGGCGCGCTTGACGTCATAGTCATTGATTCAGTGGCTGCGCTGGTACCAAAAGCAGAGCTTGAAGGGGAAATGGAGGATACGCATATCGGCCTGCAGGCGAGGCTTATGTCAAAGGCTTTAAGGAAAATAACCGGTGTAGTAAATAAGACCAATACGGCAGTCATATTTATAAATCAGCTTCGTGAAAAAATAGGCGTGATGTTTGGTAATCCGGAAGTCACTCCCGGGGGAAGAGCTTTAAAATATTATGCATCTGTAAGACTGGATATCAGAAGAATAGATAATATAAAAGAAGGCACTGATGTTGTCGGTTCGCGTACAAGGGTAAGAGTGGTAAAAAATAAAGTCGCTGCGCCATTTAAGAGCGCTGAATTTGACATAATGTACGGAAGGGGAATATCCAGGGAAGGCAGCATACTTGATATGGGCGCCGATCTCGGCATCATCGTAAAGAGCGGTTCCTGGTATTCGTATAATGAGGAGAGGATAGGGCAGGGCAGGGAAAATGCCAAAGTCTTTGTAATGCAGAATACTGATGTCATGAATAAAATTGAGCAGGAAATAAAGATAGCGGTGGGTCTAAAACAAGCTGCCAAAAAAGAATCATCAACGCCGAAGCCTGTTATTGAGAAAGATATCGTAGGCAGGGAATTAAGCAAAAAAGATGCAGCTAAAAAAGAAAAACTCTCTTCAAAAAAGATTGCTGAAGAGATAGTGGGCGAGACCGAGCTTTAAAAAGCAGCACAAAAAAAACTAATGCTGTAATCTTAAAATAGACGATGATTTGTTCAATAATATTTTAAAAATATTTTTAAAATATACTATTGACTTCATTATCTTAAGTGATATAATTCTCTTCGCTCAATAGATATTGAGTAAGTTTTTATACTGTGTTCGGGGCACAATATTTTTTCTTCTTTTTCAATGTTTTTTGTTGACAAAGAAGTCTATTCGTGGTATTTTTCTGCGAGCACAAAAAAAGTTCTAAAATATTTGTTTATTTTTTGGACCGTGTTCTTTGAGAACTAAATAGTGTGGGTTCTGTAACGTTTCTAAAAAACGTAATTTCTTTTCGATAACCAGATCAACACTCGTTGGTTATGTCTGTAAGGATATATCCAATGGGTTCCGATTTTAAATGGAGAGTTTGATCTTGGCTCAGGACTAACGCTGACGGTGTGCCTAATACATGCAAGTCGAACGGGCAGTGTATCGGTGGCAACACCTTTATACTGCTAGTGGCGAACGGGTGCGTAACGCGTGGGCAATCTGCCTTAAAGACTGGGATAACTCCTCGAAAGAGGCGCTAATACCGGATGGTCTATATTTTTCACATGATTTATATAGTAAAAGTAGCCGCAAGGCCTCTGCTTTAAGATGAGCCCGCGTCCTATTAGCTTGTTGGTGGGGTAATGGCCTACCAAGGCAATGATGGGTAGCCGGTCTGAGAGGATGGTCGGCCACACTGGGACTGAGATACGGCCCAGACTCCTACGGGAGGCAGCAGTAGGGAATATTGCGCAATGGGCGAAAGCCTGACGCAGCGACACCGTGTGAAGGATGAAGGTCTTCGGATCGTAAACTTCTGTCAATTGGGGACGAAGGTACTGGGGTTAATAGCCTTCAGTATTGACGGTACCTAAAAAGGAAGTCTCGGCTAACTCCGTGCCAGCAGCCGCGGTAAGACGGGGGAGGCAAGCGTTGTCCGGAATTATTGGGCGTAAAGAGCTCGTAGGTGGTATATTAAGTCATTTGTGAAAACTTTAGGCTTAACTTAAAGAATGCAAGTGATACTGGTATACTTGAGCACAGTAGAGGAAAATGGAATTCCTGGTGTAGCGGTGAAATGCGCAGATATCAGGAAGAACACCAGTGGCGAAGGCGGTTTTCTGGGCTGTTGCTGACACTGAGGAGCGAAAGCTAGGGGAGCGAACAGGATTAGATACCCTGGTAGTCTTAGCTGTAAACGATGGATACTAGGTGTGGGGAGTTATCGACGCTCTCCGTGCCGAAGCTAACGCATTAAGTATCCCGCCTGGGGAGTACGGTCGCAAGACTAAAACTCAAAAGAATTGACGGGGGCCCGCACAAGCGGCGGAGCATGTGGCTTAATTCGACGCAACGCGAAGAACCTTACCAAGGTTTGACACCATATTGAAGTCAATAGAAATGTTGACGCCCGCAAGGGCAGTATGACAGGTGGTGCATGGTTGTCGTCAGCTCGTGTCGTGAGATGTTGGGTTAAGTCCCGCAACGAGCGCAACCCTCTTCCCATGTTGCCATCAGGTTAAGCTGGGCACTCTTGGGATACTGCCAGTGTAAAACTGGAGGAAGGTGGGGATGACGTCAAATCATCATGCCCTTTATATCTTGGGCTGCACACGTGCTACAATGGCCTGTACAAAGAGCTGCGATACTGTGAAGTGGAGCGAATCTCAAAAAACAGGTCTAAGTCCAGATTGAAGGCTGAAACTCGCCTTCATGAAGTCGGAGTCGCTAGTAATCGTGGATCAGCACGCCACGGTGAATACGTTCCCGGGCCTTGTACACACCGCCCGTCACACCACGAAAGTCGGATACACCCGAAGCCAGTGGGCTAACCCGCAAGGGAGGCAGCTGTCGAAGGTGGAGTCGGTGATTGGGGTGAAGTCGTAACAAGGTAGCCGTACCGGAAGGTGCGGCTGGATCACCTCCTTTCTAGGGAGCTTTGTCTTCTAAGGAAAGACCAAAGTCGATCCACACTATTTAGTTCTGAAGGAATATAGAAATAATAATAAATTTGTATTCTGGATAATAGAAATTCAAGATGGAAACTTCCGCAAAAGGGAGTTTTGCGTGTTTTGTTCTTTGAAAACTTCATAGCAACCAATAATATATCAAGTTAATACGGGCACATGGTGGATGCCTTGGCGGTAAAAGACGATGAAGGACGTGGTTGGCTGCGATAAGCTCCGGTGAGCCGTCTAACAGGCTTCGACCCGGAGATTTCCGAATGGGGAAACCCATTACCCTTAATCGGGTAATATCACAGTCTGAATATATAGGACTGTGAGGACTACCAGGTGAACTGAAACATCTAAGTAACCTGAGGAAGAGAAATCAATTAAGAGATTGCCTTAGTAGCGGCGAGCGAACGGGCAAGAGCCCAAACCTGTCAGATGTAAGCTTATAGGCGTTGTTTGACAGGGGTTGTAGGGGTTGTCATGTATAGCTGTAAATATACAGGAAAGTTATAAAAAATTATTCGATAGCAGAAAGATTTGGAACAATCTGCCATAGACGGTAATAGCCCGGTATGCGAAATTGAGTAGTCTTTCCGACAACTACCTGAGTACATCGGGACACGTGAAATCCCGTTGGAATCTGCGAGGACCAACTCGCAAGGCTAAATACTTTTACCGACCGATAGTGAACTAGTACCGTGAGGGAAAGGTGAAAAGTACCCCTGAAGGGGAGTGAAATAGTACCTGAAACCATCTGCCTACAAGCGGTCGGAGCCCTTCGGGGTGACGGCGTGCTTTTTGCATAACGAGCCGGCGAGTTGCTCGTCTGCGGCAAGGTTAAGCGTTGAGCGAAGCCGTAGCGAAAGCGAGTCCTAACAGGGCGTGAGTGAGTCGTAGGCGGCAGACCCGAAACTGAGCGAGCTACCCATGGGCAGGTTGAAGCGGGGGTAAGACCTCGTGGAGGACCGAACCGACCTAGGTTGAAAACTGGGCGGATGACCTGTGGGTCGGAGTGAAAGGCTAATCAA
>JBBQDW010000005.1:0-31082 GCA_038320085.1 Candidatus Humimicrobiales bacterium | reverse complement strand
CAGAAATTCAAGAATAGCGGGTTACAGTGCAGCAATAGCCTGGGGGATAATCCTTATTATTTTTTTGAATTTCTTTAACAGGTATATTGCTTTTTATACATATGACGCCGCCTTAAAAAGCTGGTCATACACACCAATGCTTACTGCAAATTTCGGGGCATGGCTCCCCATATTCAATATCGCAATGATTATTGCGATATTAGGCAATGTTATTCTTATAATAAATGACAGTTTTTACTTTAACAATATTACTAATATTGTAGTAATTCTTTTTGGCATTTCATCAGTTATTACGCTTCTTGTTGTTTTTCCGTTTGATTTTAAAATCTATCAGGGCGGAAGCCTGGATCCGATCCTGTTTCCCATTTTTAAAATAGCCCTTGCGATTATTATAGTGGGCCTGGCTATAGGAATACTTGTAAGATTTATAAAGATTGTAATAAAAATTGCTAAGGGCTTATGAGCTCCTTCTTACACATATTGGTTTTGAATCGGACCTTGAGCTTGCCGCGCTTTTAAAGCCGGAGTGGGGTGTTGACCTTATTATCGGGGGGCATTCACATACAATCCTTGAACAGCCGGTAAAAGTAAACAATATTCTTGTTGCCCAGGCTGGGACTGGTACGGACCAGATAGGAAGATATTTTACTCAAAATCGGGAGGGATTACGATTACTGCAAGGCTCTTACCGGAATCTATAACGTTTTCAAGCTCGTTTTCAGAATTTAAATATCCTTTAAATCTAAAATATCCCGACTTGCTGAAATCATTGACAAATTCCCTGCTATATATGCTGTTGTCATAATCAAGCACAGAAAAAGGGATATTTTTTATATCCAGCGAAAGAGCGCAGCCAAACAGCAGCAGCAATACAAATGGTATTATAAAAGAGAAAACAAATGACCTCGTGTCCCTTCTTATATGTATAAATTCCTTTCTTGAGATTGCGATGAGCCTTTTTATCTAAAAAATGCTTGCAATTAGTAATATAAATATGTATACTTTTCTATATAAAAGAATTTATAATAAAATATTAAAAATAATTATAAAAACACTTGACAAAATAAATGAAACTTGTAATAATGTAAATCATTGAGTAAGTATTTATATTATTACAGATAAATAATAATAATTGCTTTAAGAAGTTTAGAGAATGTTTAAGAAGTATTAAGCAGATTCAAGAAGTTTTAAGAAGTATTAAGCAGATTCAAGAAGTTTTAAGAAGTTTAAGAAATTTAAGAAATTTTAAGAAGTTTAAGAAATTTAAGAAGTTTTTCAAATTAAGAGTCAGGGGTTTTAAGATGGACAATTTTTATAAAGTCAGTGAAGTTGCAACGATATTTAAAGTAAAGCCTATAACAATAAGAAAGTGGTGCCAGGCTGGAAATATCAATGCAAAAAAATTTGGAAAGAGCTGGTATATATTTAAAGATGAATTATCTGAGCTGATCAACTCACCAAAACAAATGGAAAAGGCAGTTTCATAGAGGGAGTAAGTACTTAGACTAAAGGTTTTAAGTGAGAGTGGTTTGTCGAAGCGGGATTTTTCAGGGAATAAGATTTTTTAAAGATATGGATATCTGTGAGGAGGTGAAATGATGAAGAAGTTTTTAAACAAAGTCGTATATTATGCAGGTAGGGTTTTATACCCAACTAAAGGTGAGAAAGGCGCAACAGCTGTAGAATATGCATTAATGGTTGCTTTAATCGCAGTTGTAATAATAGCAGCAGTTACAGCATTAGGTCTTGGTCTTGCAGGAAAGTTTGAAGCAGTTGGTGATGCGATTACCGGTGCAGGTGCCTCCTCAGGATAATATGCTGTATTATTCGGTATTCAAGAGTACAGGAATGAGAACATTGATATCTGGTGGTATGTTTTTAAATATCACCAGATATCACGTCCTAAAGGGATGGTTTTTATAAAGAACTGTTTTTTGTCCACCTTATTTCTACACCATATTTTTGCATGCGGTGATGCAAATTTTATAGAATTTATGAAAATTTTATAAAAGTTAAGAAATTATAACCACCCCGATCTATTTATTTTGTGTTAGAACTATTAGTTTTCAAGGTACACAGTATGATTTTAAATATTAGGTCAATTTTACAGGCTTAAAATTATTAAATGGAAGTGAAAAAGAGTGCGCTGCAATATTTTAAAAGATACAAAAGGGCTGGTTGCAGTAATTGTAGCTTTGCTGATGACTGTTCTTCTTGGTTTCACGGCTTTTGTTGTTGACATAGGTTCTGTAGCTATGCAGAGACAGAATCTGCAAAAAGCTGCCGATGCAGCAGCGTTAGCCGGCGCACAGGATCTGCCTTCCGCCGGTAACGCCGTAAGCGCAGCGATTTCTTATGCTGATAAAAATGGAGTTATAGCGCCGGATACTGCAGCTGCCACGACTCCATATTTAGGTGATTCAACCAAGATTGAGGTTGTATGCACAAGAACGGTTTCATACACATTTGCCCGTATATTAGGATATACACAAACCGAAGTATCAGCGCGCGCGGTTGCTCAAAAGGAAAGTTTAGGCGCCGCATTTGATTTTGCCATTTTCTCCGGAAACAAATATCCGGATCCACTTGGCTTTTCTGTTAGACTACAAAATGTTCTGGTTATGTCAGGGTTGACCAATGTTGTGAATGGAAGCGTCCACGGTAATTACAATGTCGATGCAAATACGAGCACAATTATTGAGAACGCTGAGGCAGTAGGCACAGTGACCGGTACTCATATCGGGACCAAGATACCGGGAGCTCCATATATCCCGATGCCGGACTTCTCATCTGTAGTACCGTCAATCAAGGCACAGGCAATAGCCGCCGGCCAGTATTATACAGGAAACTTTTCCAGTGCAAATGCCAGCTCATTGAATATTACCCAACCGGTCTATGTAGAGGGAAATGCAAATTTAACCGGCATCTCATTTAGTGGGGTAGGTTGCATCTATGCCGGCGGGAAAATTACAATTACGGGCAGCAGTACAAGCTATTCTGTAGGCAGCAGCATATGCATATATTCGGGATATACCTCATCGTACAAAGCGGATGCCGCAATTGATTTCAGCGGTTCCGCTAAAAATTTTAAGGGTATTTTGTTTGCGCCAAATGGTTCGATTTTGGTAACCGGTTCAAATTATACTTTTAATGGCAGCATAGTCGGCAGAGTTGTTGATGTGAGCGGTTCAAATAAAACTTTTCAGTCAGCAGACGCTTCAGATTGTTTTCCGGCGAGCTCAATTATTCTCACAGAATAATCTTTGATATTTTGTACAGAGAACTTCAAAGCCATCTTACGGTTTCTGTAAAACTGTTTAAATAGTAAAAAGAATTGATTTAATATGAAAATGAAAAGCAAAATAGCAAATATTTTAACAAAAATTAACTTAAAAAAAGATAAAAATCAGAATGGCGCCGCAGCTGTAGAATTAGCGTTGCTATTGCCTGTGCTGATTGCAATTATATTTGGTATTTCCCAGTTTGGAATCGCATTTAATAATTGGATTATAATAACCAATGCAGCAAGGGAAGGCGCAAGGCTTGCATCCGTCGGGCTATTCACAGAAGAAAAAGTTAAGGCTTATGCTCCTGAGGGCTTTATTATCAGCGCTACCAAGTCCGGTGTAACAGGCAAGGGTAATCCTGTAACAGTTGAAGTGGTGGGAAAAGCTATAGACTTAAATATACCTTTTGTACACGATTGGGGGGATATTTCACTTAAAGGCACTGCTACAATGAGACTCGAAAAATAGGATGATCATAAACACCAATTATATCATATTGGAACTGCGGCTTTTATTGTACCTGATCTTAAGAAAATTAATTTTTCTGGCTATTGGAAAAATCTTCAAATTTTAAAAATATTCTTCTAAACAAATCTCAAAAACTTGCCGATATATATTATTAGATTGTTCAATTTATTTTTAATTGTTTTTCAAAAGGCGGTAATGTATGAAAATCAGGATAGTTTTATTGATATTGGCCATAGTATTCGGAATTGCGGCGGTTTTTGGCGTAATGATATATCTCAATAATGTCAGGACATCTGCAGAAAAGGAATATGAACTGGTAAGCGTGCTTGTTGCCGCAAAAACAGTACCGAAAGATATCTCCGCGGAATTGTTGATTTCGGAAAAATTTGTCGAGCTAAAGCAGGTACCGAGCAAATATATTGCTGAGGGGGCTATGGACAGCCTTGAAAAATACAATGGCTACATAACCATTGAGCAGATAAGCAAAGGGGAGCAGCTTACTCCCTTAAAAATTATGAAGATAGAGGATGTCAATCTGGCTTTTGTTGTTCCTGACGGTTTGATGGCGGTTTCAGTACCATATGATGAAATCAGGGGGGTATCTAATTATGTAAAATCAGGCGACAAGGTAAGCCTTATTGCAACATTTGAACCTGGTGGGGATAATGTCCTTTTGACAAAAGAAGGGTTAATGAACCAGATATTGAAAGACAGCCAGGATAGTACCACCACCAGCCAGGACGCAACGGCCCAACAGGAGACCAATACTGCTCAGAGTACAACCGGATTTGGTTTTTTTGATTTGAGTGACACTGCAAAAAAAGCTGAAGAAATAATGGGAGACAATGAATATGTCGTTTACCCTCTTACTAAGATACTTCTCTGGAACGTCCAAGTTCTAAGCATTGGAGTAAATGTTGTAAGTGCTTCGCAAAGCAATGATGCGGCGGAAAGCGGCGCAGCGGCCAATGCAAAAAACGCCGAGCCGATGATTTTCAAGACTGTTACGCTTGCTGTTACCCCTGAACAGGCTGAAAAACTTATTTTTGCGCAGGAACTTGGAAAAGTCTGGTTTGCACTGATGCCGTTAAAAGGCATAAATGAACAGGAGACTCCAGGCAGGACTTATTTTAATATTTCCAATTAAGGCTTTTAACATTTTAATGAGAACAGAAACTTATGAGGTTTTTAATGAAGAAGATCGCGGTTGTAGTAATAGATAAAGATAAGAATAGTGTTGACAGGACACTCGCTATACTGGAGTTGTTTCCTGATGTAGGATCAACAAAATACAGCAATGAGATATATGATTTTGAAGTAATACTGATGAAGCGCATACCGATAATTGCAATAATAGGCCCGACTTACAATCTGCGGGACCTGGAGGGTCTCCTTAAACATTACAGCAATTCATTAAATAATATAAGGATAATACTTCTTACACAGGACCTTTCTGCTGAGGTTTTAAAAGCGGCAATTAAGTTTAATATACATGATGTCCTTGAATGTCCTGTTAAGGAAACAGATTTGAAGGAATCTTTTAAAAGAGCTGAGTATATATTCACAGATAATAACATCAGTGAGGCTCATAATGCTGTAAGAGCATGTAAAAAGGTGATGTTTTTCAGTACAAAGGGTGGTGCAGGCAATACCTTTTTGTCAGTTAATTTTGCGATTGCCTTAAAGGCTTTAACAAAAAAAGAAGTTGTAATTTATGATTTAAAGTATCAATTCGGGGATGTTGCCCTGTTTCTTAATATTTACCCAAAAAATACTGTATATGATTTGTTGGCAATAAATAAATTTGATGAGGAAAACTTAAAAATATTATTGACTGCGCATAGCTCCGGGATAAAAATAATGCCCGGGCCAATAGATCCTTCACAGGGTGAATCAATCAGCATAGAAGCATCATTGAAAGTCTTCGAGGGTCTAAAAAGGATGTGCGATTACCTTGTAATTGATGCTCCTTTTGGATTTAAAGATTCTGTATTATCGATTATGGAAGGAATAGATTATATGTTCCTGATAGCGAGTAAAGAGGTACCCAGTATAAAAAATCTTAAAACATGCCTTCAGCTTTTTGAAAGACTTGGATACCCAAAAGAAAAGACATTTATTGTACTTAACAGGGCCGACAGCAAGGTGGATTTTGAGATAGATGAGATAGAAAAAACAATAAAGAGAGTAATCGATATTAAAATACCCAGTGACCGAATAGTGCCGATAAGTGTAAATAAAGGTATACCTGTAGTAATGAGTGCGCCAAAATCGCTAGTGGGATTAAATATTTTAAAAATGCTTGATATTTTAGTTCCAAAAAAAGTAAAAAGTAAGATTTAAAAAAATTTAAGATTAAGGGAAGTAAATGGGACTCCAGGAAAAAATCAGGAATCTTCAGGAAGTTGAAAATAAATTTTCTATAGACAGTAGCGGTGAAACACTTTCACTCCGGTCAAAAAGAATCGATGAGATCAAGAAAGACATCCACGGAAAACTTGTAGAAGAACTGTCGGATATAATTTTCAGAAAGAATATAAGCGACAATGAACTAAAAACAAAAGTATCGGCAAGTGCACAACAGCATGTGTTTGAAACTGATTTTCCCCTCACTCATGAAGAAAAAAGCAGAATAATATCAGAAATAATTGATGATATCGTTGGGTTTGGGCCCATCGAAGAATTCCTAAGGGATAAAGACGTTACAGAAATCATGGTCAATAATCCTTCAACCATATATGTTGAAAAATTTGGAAAGATATTGAGGAGCGGAAAGACTTTTCTTGATGAAAATCATTTGATGAGGATTATCGATAAGATTGTAAGCAAAATCGGAAGAAGAGTTGATGAATCTTCACCCTATGTTGATGCAAGGCTCCCTGATGGCTCAAGAGTAAACATAATTATAAGCCCTCTTGTACTTAACGGTCCCACGATGACCATTAGAAAGTTTTCCGCTGATCCTTTCACAATTGAGGACCTGATCCAGATGGGGACATGCAGCAGAAAAACTGCGGACTTTTTAAGAAGCTGCGTAATTGGCAGAATCAATATGCTTGTTTCAGGAGGCACCGG
The DNA here is from genome assembly GCA_038320085.1 of Candidatus Humimicrobiales bacterium. Lineage (GTDB taxonomy): Bacteria > Actinomycetota > Humimicrobiia > Humimicrobiales > Humimicrobiaceae > Fen731. Next base: position 24,252 of record JBBQDW010000005.1, on the reverse strand, counting down.
CACAGGAAAAACAACTATGCTTAATGTATTATCATCATTCATTCCGAATAATGAAAGGATAATAACAATCGAGGATGCAGCAGAATTGCAGTTAAGCCAGCATCATGTAATAAGGGTTGAATCAAGGCCGCCCAACATCGAAGGCAAAGGAGCAGTATCCATAAGGGATCTTGTAAGAAATGCATTGCGTATGAGGCCCGACAGGATAATTGTAGGCGAGGTCCGTGGCGGTGAAACGCTGGATATGCTTCAGGCCATGAACACCGGCCATGACGGCAGCCTAAGTACCGTCCATGCAAATTCACCGAGAGACGTACTCTCAAGGCTTGAAACAATGGTACTGATGGCCGGCATTGATCTTCCAATAAGAGCTATAAGGGAACAGGTAGCATCTGCCATAAATCTCATAGTCCACCTTAACAGGATGAAAGATGGGACAAGAAAAATTGTGAAAGTGGTTGAGGTACAGGGAATGGAAGGAGAAATCATAACTCTCCAGGATATCTTTGTCTACGACTATTCTCCTGGGATAGATGAAAAAGGAAAATACAAAGGAGATATAAAAGCAACAGGGCTTCGGCCAAAATTTCTGGCAAGGCTTCATGATTACGGTATTGACATGCCAAACGCGATTTTTATGGAGGAATTATAAAAATGTTTTCCGGTAATCCTTATAAAAGCCTGAATTTTAATAATAAAAAAGCTTTGAAAATATTTATTCTTTTGATGATAACTTCTTTCGCTTTTTTACTTATTTTTACTTTTCCAGCCATTGCAGCTGCAGATACATCGCAGGAAACTTCTAAAGAAATACAGCCGGCCATACCGTCCACTCTAGGTGAAGCATTTATAAAAGAAATTGATACTGCCGGTTTTCCAAATATCAATCTCTATCTTAGTTTTAATGAAGGTTCCAGGCTGGGGTTGCAGGAACTTAAAAATAATAATTTTATCATCAAAGAAAATAACCAGGAAATCAAGGATTTTACTGTAAAAAAGATTGGCGAGACGGATGAGCCGATTGCGACTGTCCTTGTAATAGACACCAGCGGCAGTATGAAGGGTGATCCGATAAATAATGCAAAAAATGCCGCTACGTCATTTATTGATAATATGAGGGACATAGATAAAATCGCCGTAGTCGGTTTTGCTGATACAGTAACAGAATATAGCGCTTTTACTTCCGATAAAACAGTTTTAAAAAAATCAATTGAAGCCATAACAGCCAAAGGGGAGACTTCATTATTCGATGGTATAATCAGGGGCCTCAGCATATTCAATGACATGGATGCCGTAAAGTATCAGTATATGCTTGTGTTATCTGATGGGACAGATACAGTGAGCGCAGCGGCAGCAGATGATGTGGTTGCAATCGCAGCTGAAGGCAATGTAATAATTTATTCGATAGCGCTGCTCTCAAATGAATTTAATCCTTCCGATCTTGAAACCATAGCCAAAAGCGCCTATGGGGCTCTGCTTACAACTGCTGATCCACAGCAGCTGACAAATCTTTACAGCGATATCTCCGGGAAGATCAGGAACCAATATAAAATCACATTTAAAAGTAATTCTGCCAATACAGAAAAATTCAACGCAATCGTTTCAATAGAAAGTTCTGGCATAAAAGATTCGATAAATCTTAATTATGATAATCCATTTTTCACCCGGTCCGGGAGCGGCGCAGTGACTAAGGCCCAGGCGTCCCAGGTAATGGCAGAAATCGTGATACTTGATAAATGGTGGGTCATGGACCTTATTTATTTATTTATTTTTATCAGCGTCACTATTCTGCTTTATTCCGTTTCCACCATAATGATCCCCGGAAAACCGGGTTTAAAAGTCAGGATGGACCATTATCTTTATAATGCGGGAGATCAAAATACATTCGGAGAACCGGTGGAAAAGAAAAGACGATCAGGGCTGTTTTCCCGCCTGGGGGGGAAAAATAAGAAAAATAACAAAACGAGCAGCTTCTCTGAAGTGTTTGAAGTAAAACTTCGAAGAGCGGGGATGAGCATATCCGGAAGAAAGTTTTTGACTATTCATCTGGTTGCAGTTTGCGTTTCGACCCTGCTGGTCCATATCCTTACTAAGAATATTTTAATAACACTTGCTGTAGTCATAGTTGTAATATTTTTACCATTTTTACTTATTAATTTTAAGACAGGCCAGCGAATAAAGAAATTCAACGAGCAGCTCCCTGATACCCTGCAGCTTATTGAAGGGGCGCTGAAGGCAGGTTACAGCCTGAATCAGTCGCTTGCCATGGTGCTCAAGGAGACCAAACCTCCAATATCGGAAGAATTTAAAATAACTATGAGTGAGATCAGGATGGGGCTTTCTGAAAAAGATGCGCTAGAAAATATGGCAAAAAGGATAAACAGCGAGCTTTTTAGCTGGGTTGTCCTGGCGATAAATATCCAGAGGGATGTCGGCGGGAATCTTGCGGAGATCATGGATATTATTGCAAATACTATCAGGGAAAAGGAAAGGGTCCTGCGCCAGATAAAAGCTCTTGTTGCAGAAGGCAAGATTTCAGCCTATGTGCTTATAGCGCTTCCAATCGTTATGGGCATTGCGCTTTCAATTATGAACAGGGGATATATAAGTGTGCTGTTTACAACCAAAACAGGGTACTTGATGCTTGGCGCAGCTGCATTTCTAATGATTGCAGGAATAGCATGGATCTTAAAAATAATCAAAATCGATTATTAAAAAAATAACATGGTTTAATTGATATTTTATTTTAGGTATTTGATTAATGAAGGTTGTTTTAATGTGAAAGTATATATCGCCGATACAAACGGTATATTATAAAAAATTACTGAAAGGATAATATAAAATGTTTATGTATCTGGTACTAGGTGCAGTTTTTGTTGCAGTAACTTGCCTTTTTATATTTTTCTGCATGCCAAAAATAATAAGTACAATGCCAAAAAAGTCTTTATACAAGTTGTCTTATTATGATAACATGCCAAAATCCGGTACTCAAAAAGCTTCCATTATGGAAAAAAATTTTGCTCCTTTAATAAAGAAAACTCTTGCTATAGTACGGAAAGTATTGCCGGCAAACCTTACTGAATCGGTTAAAGCAAGGGTCGAGCTTGCAGGTATTCAGGATACGGTCAGGCTTGATATATTTCTTGCAATAAAGTTTTTTCTTCCCTTTGTATTATTATTCACATGGATATTCATGATTTTATTTTTTGAGGTATCCGCCGTAGTAAGAATAGCGGTAGTAATATTGGTGCCGCTTACATACATGTTACCGGATTACTATATAAAGAGTAAGATTTCCAAAAAGCAGCAGGACATAAGAAGAAGCCTCCCGAATGCGCTGGATCTGCTGACTATTAGTGTTGAGGCAGGACTTGGATTTGACCAGGCGCTCTATAAGGTTTCCAGCAATTGCAAAGGCGCCCTTGGGGAAGAGTTTAAGAGGACATTAAAAGAAATGGAAATAGGTGTCGCAAGGAAGGATGCCTTAAGAAACTTAAGCAAGCGAACCGATGTGCCGGAACTGAATGCATTTATTTTTTCAATTATACAGGCAGATATTTTCGGGATTTCAATTGGCAAGGTCTTAAGGATACAGGCCGGGGAAATGAGGATAAAAAGAAAGCAGATAGCAGAAGAGAAAGGCATGAAAGCGCCGGTAAAACTGATATTTCCCACGATTTTGTTTTTATTCCCTGCATTAATGATAATAATACTGGGCCCAGCGGCTATCAATATAATGAACACTTTGAAAAATATTTCGTTGTAGGTTAATTGGTTATTTGCCTGCCAATCTAATTTCAAATAAAAAAAAACAAGCAATAAATAAAACTCAAAACAGTATAGTTTAAAAAAAGGTAATATTATTTTATTAGTACCTTGTATAATAAGGTACTTTGTGTTATGATGCTGTCATAAATGTAAAAAGGAAGGCATGTTTATGAATATTCAGTTTAAAAAAGGTGTTTTGGAACTTTGTGTCCTTGCTCTCCTGACTAAAAAAAACATGTATGGATATGACCTGGTCAATGAGATTTCAAAGAATATCGATATCTCAGAGGGAACAATATACCCGCTTTTAAGAAGGCTTAAAAATGTTGGTTATGTGACCACGTATCTGCAGGAGTCCCAGGAAGGTGCGCCAAGAAAATATTATAAGCTTACGCTGTCCGGGCAGAAAGTAACTGACGAAATGCAAAAAGACTGGAATGTTTTTGTTGAAAGTGTTGGCAATCTTCTAAGGGGTGGTGATATCAATGAATAGAAAGCAATATTTTGACATCCTTGAAAATTAGAAGTGTCAAAGGGGGGATCATTCGGGGTATATGTTAAATAGAATGCAGACGGATGGAAAATAGATTTCGAAGCTTAAAAAACCTCTAATTATATTAACGACAATTAGAAAAACTATAAAAATAAAAAATATAACAGAAGGTGAAGAAATGAAAAAAAACAAAAAACAGGTTTTTAAAAGTGTATTTTTTATAACATCAGCATTAACGCTGGTATTGTTATTGGCCCTTTCTTTAAGTTCCTGTATTACAATCAGGCTAAATAATAAGGATATCCGGGGTTCAGGTGAATTGACCACACAGGAATACCAGGTTTCAGGTTTTGACAAGCTGGAATTTTCCGGAATTGGCAATATTATTATTACACAGGGCGAAACTGAATCTCTAAGGGTGGAAGCCGAAAGCAATGTCCTTGAAAGGCTTGAAATTTCTTCAGGAGGGAAAGGGCTTAAAATTGGATTTAAAAATAATTTTTTCAACATAATACCGACCAAACCAATAAATTTCTACCTGAGTGTAAAAGACTTAAGGGAGATAAGTATTTCCGGTGTGGGCAGTATAAAATGTGACGGCCTTGCTACAGATGACCTTGCAATTGACTCAAGCGGTGCAGGAAGTATAGATATGAATCTTACAACTACCGTGCTTGAGGTGTCCCTCTCCGGAGCAGGAAAGGTGAACTTAAAGGGCCAAACCCATTCACAATCTATAGATATCTCAGGCGCAGGGTCTTATGATGCAAAAGGATTTGCAAGTAAAGATTGCGAGGTCAGCATAAGCGGACTTGGAAGAGCAGTAGTAAATGCATCAGATACTCTTGATGTTAATATGAGCGGACTTGGTTCCGTGGAATATGTTGGCAGCCCTGCCGTGTCACAGGAAATTTCCGGGGGTGGCAGCGTAAAGAATATAAAATAAGAGTGTTATCAATATTATATCAGCCGGGTTAAATTAATAAATTGAAGTTATTGCCGGGTTAAAAGAAATAAATCAAAAGTATTGCCGGGTTAGCAGGAAGGAATTGGAATTATTGCCGGAATTGTTTATAAGGAAACTTGGAAAACCGGGGCAGTCATAAAAAAAAGAATAATAAAACAAAAAAAGTAAAATAAATAAATCAGCAAAAGGAGGAAAAAATGTCAGATTTAACAAAAGAACAGTTAAAAGAAGGTAAAAAAGTTTTGGAAGGGCCAAGTATTTATTTTTGGGTATTGGCAGTCCTGACGGGAATTGCTTTTTTAACTCAAAACACAAGTGATTTTCTTTCAAAAGGATTAAATTTTGGTTGGGTCACGATTGGCCTTCCCGGCACAAGCACTATCGGTATATTTGTAGCACTTTACGTTGCGGCACTGATAGGCCTGCATATGAGAAAAAGCTGGGCCGTTCCGGTTGGCAGGGCGGGTCTTGTAGTTTCTATGGTAATATTTTTTCCTGTTGGAACTATTTTTGGGGCAATTCTATGGAAAAGGTTTAATGACCCGACAGCAAAAAGATACCTGGACTACAAAATAGACGGGGCAGCAACAGATGAAGCTGCAACGACTGCGAAAACTACTGCAGCAGGCGGTGCAACGGCGGAAACAACAACAGCAGGGATCGCTCCAGAAGAAAAACCTGATTTAAAACCCGAGGAATAACAGGATACAAACTTATAAACTTTAATTTAAAAAGGGATTTCAAGAAAAAAGAAATCCCTTTTTTACTGGAAATATTATTTATATGATAAAATTACTGTAATATGTTTAAAAAAATAAATCTTAAAAAAAGTAAAGAAAAATCACTTTTAAGGCGGCATCCCTGGGTGTTCTCAGGCGCCATTGATTCGGTTGACAGAGGGATAAAAGAAGGCGACACTGTAGAGGTGTTTGATTATCTGGATAATTACCTGGCAACGGGTCATTACCAGCCAAGTTCAATTGCGGTGCGCATATTTTCTTTTGACAGGACAGACGCATCAAAACAATTCTGGAAAACCAGGCTTCTTAAAGCTGCTGCGTTAAGAAAAGAGCTCGGGTTTCCATCCGGCGCCACCAATGCTTTCAGGCTGGTCAATGCCGAGGGTGATGGATTTCCCGGCCTTGTAGTTGATTATTTTGACGGAAATCTTGTGTTCCAGGCCCATTCTGCCGGCATGTTTTTTCTACTGGACCTTTTTAAGGACCTGCTTTTTGAGGTTGTCTCAGAAGTATTTGATTTAAGGGTCGGCTCGGTATATAACAAAAGCAGCCAGACCCTTCCATTTAAGGCAGACTTAGACAGGACGGACGGGTTTGTATCAGGGGATAGTTTTAAAGGCAGTGAATTTGAAATAATCGAAAATGATAACAGGTTTATTGTTGATATAGAGGGCGGCCAAAAGACAGGGATGTTTCTTGATCAGCGTGACAACAGGAGTCTTCTTAAAAGTTTTTGTAAAAATAAAAAAGTATTAAATACATTCTCATACACCGGGGGATTTTCAGTATATGCATTTGGGGGCGGCGCAGAATCAGTATGCAGTGTTGAAAGTTCTGCAAAGTCTCTGGACCTTGAAAAAAGAAATATTGAACTTAATTTTAAAAATAATGTAACTCATTCATCCTATAAGGAAGATGTATTTAAATTTTTCCAAAATAATGAAGACTTTTTTGACATAATAATCCTCGATCCCCCTGCATTTGCAAAGCATTTTGATTCCTTAAAGCAGGGCCTGAGAGGCTATCAAAGGCTTAACGAAATGGCGTTAAAAAAGATAAGCCCGGGGGGCATTCTTTTTACTTTCTCGTGTTCACAGGTAGTATCAAAAGAGGATTTTAAAAAAGCCGTTTTTTATTCTGCGCTTGCGGCAAAAAGAAACCTGAAAATTATCCACCAGCCCGGCCAGCCTGCTGACCATCCTTTCAGTATTTATCATCCGGAGGGGGAATACCTTAAAGGGCTTGTTGCTTTTGTCGATTAAATGGTTAAAACTCATTCGCAGGCAGGCTATGGCCAGTTTTGATCCGGGGAACATGTGTGGAAAAAAATTTATAATATGTCTTTAAATATCTTTGGAAAAAAGGTGATGAATTTAAAAAAGGTGATTTGCTTGTCGTCATGGATAATTCGACCGGCTTGGACAATATAGACAAGCTGGAATCTGATTTGCTTACATACCTGGATGATATTGATTTATCAAAAAATTCATTAAACACTGCAAAAATAAATTACCAGAAAGCGCTTGATTCAAACCGTATTGCAATACAGCTTGCGCAGTTAAATACACTGAAAGCCGAGGAGTCCATCAAAAGTACTTTTGAGTCACTTGAGAGTGCAAACATAAGCGCGGACCTTGCATGTGAAAGTGCAGATTTGGCATTACAAAAGGTTGTGTCACTTTTAAGGCTGTCTTTCCGCTGTCAAAATAAAAATTTACTATCTTTTACTACTTGCTAAATATATTATTATACAGTAAAATCAGTGTACTGAATAAAAAACTAAAATTTTGTTCAATATAAACAGAATTATGATAAAAAATGTAATATATCAGCACAAGCTGGAAAAAGAAAACCTGATTTCAAAAAATTACGTTTTTCGGGACAAGCTTGTTATTGCGCAAAAATTTGTTGACAGTGATTTAATAAAAATAATTACCGGCCCAAGAAGAGCAGGTAAGTCTGTAGCTGCATTTTTGCTTTTAAAGGGAAAGGAATTTGCCTATTTAAATTTCGATGATGAGAATCTTCTTAAAGTCAAAGATTACGATGAAATCATAAAGGCAATATTTGAAGTATATCCTGACAACAAGTATATATTTTTTGACGAAATACAAAATTTAAATAATTGGGAAATATTTGTAAATAAACTTCACAGGAGAGGACATAATTTAGTACTGACAGGTTCTAATGCGAAACTTTTAAGCAAAGAATTGGGGACAGCTCTAACAGGAAGATATATTCCAATAGAAATATTTCCATTCAGTTTCAAAGAATTCCTAAGTACTCAAGGTTTTGAAATAAGCCAAGAACAGGTAAATATTCCTGAGAACCGGGGCAGATTACTGAATTATTTAGAAAAGTATTTAATCGATGGCGGATTCCCTGATGTAGTAGTCAAAAAACTCGAAGCAGGAATCTATTTGGAAACTTTGTCTAACTCCATATTATTTAAAGATGTTGTAAAAAGATACAAAGTAAAATATTCACAAAAAATTTATGACCTAAATAATTACCTTAGAAGTAATTTTTCCTCTGAATACAGTTTTTCCAAACTTAAAAATATCCTTGAGTTTAGAAGTACTGTTACTTTACAGAATTATTTAAGCTACCTGGAAGAAGCTTTCCTGATTTTTATTTTAAACAGGTTTTCTTTCAAAATGAAGGAACAGATAAAAACTCCAAAAAAGATTTATCTTGTTGACAATGGTTTTTGCCTGCAGATATCTTCCCGGTTTTCTCAGGATTTTGGTAAATTAATGGAAAATTCTGTGTTTGTGGAAATTTTAAGAAGGGGCTTTAAACCAAATAATGATTTTTTCTTCTATAAAACAGGAAGCGGCAAAGAAGTAGATTTTTTACTGAAAAAGGGTATTGGGGTCGAGCAGTTAATCCAGGTTTGTTACAGGATTGATGAATTAAAAACAAAAGAAAGGGAGATTAAAGCCCTGATTGAAGCCAGCCGTGAACTTGATTGCAGCAATTTGCTTGTCATAACCTGGGATCATGAAGCTGAAGAAATAATTAAAGGAATGAAAATTAAATTCATACCTTTATGGCAATGGCTTCTTGAGTAGATATATAGTTTCGAATACTTTTTAAATGGGCAATTCGGTATTTTTTAAATAGGCAATTCAAATACTCTTTAAATTAGACAAATCGCCTTTTTTTAAAGTAATGAATTTTTCACTTCTGATCATGCTGGATTATCCGGCCCAAATAAGTTTTATCTTTTTTTCTTGTTATATAAATCCAGCAATTCCGGTGTGATTTTTTTTACACCTTCAGCGATTGCTCTCTGGCTTATGCCCTCCAGGACACGTTTTAAAAATACGCGCGGGATCTTAATGAGCCGGGCGTAGGCGGCGTCCTCCCACTCCAGGTCATATGGCAGTCGCTGAACCTGGTATATTATGCTGTTGACGTCGATTCCTTTATTTGCCGGGATTGGTTCTTTATATGGATTACCATGTTTTGCAAACCAGAAATACTTGCTGTCTCTGTATCCGTAATCAATCGGCATGGAAGGGAACCTGCCATTGCCATTTTTGAGGGCAGTATGCCATTTATCTTTCATGGAGATATTTTCAATATTTAATAAAAAATGGCTTTCCGCTTCGTTTCCCTTATAACTAAATACCTCAGGTTTATTTATCCAGGTGCACTCAATTATTTCAAATGCTTCTGCAATTATCTCTGGATATTTTGTATCTTCCTGTTTATCCTCCCTCATTGACGGCAGCAAAGTAAAAATGCTGTCTTTTTGTTTTTCTTCAGCAGTTTCACCCGGATATCCAAGCAAAACGGCATTTTTCAGGTATTTCTTTTTGCAGGGTATAAAGTTTAATGCTGCAAGTCCGGTACGTCGTATATTAATAGCAGTATTGCTGTCGCAGCGCGATATCAGAATCATCGCATGCCTGCCGGCTATACCGAAAGGAAAACATAATGAATAGGAGCCTATGTTGGTAATGCCGGTCTCTGAAATTGTAGTTACCAGGATGACTGGCATGGGATAAAATAAAGAAGTCTGGTAAAAATTATCCAGCACCGAAACTTTCTGAAATCCGTCAGCCATCAAATATCTCCTTATAGATTGACCTGAATAGATAGTTTTATGTCTAAACATTATAATATTAATAATTTTTTAAATCAGTATTTTATAAATGAATGTTTAACATTTGTCATTGGAGGGATTATCAGTGAAAAAAATTGTAATTTTAATTGGTGCCCTGATAGCAGCCGTTAGAATTGCTCATGGTAAGACGATAATTAATAATTCAATCGAAGTTAAAAGGAAGTAAAAATTAAAATATAAATAATCAGGTTACTTTAAAAAATCCCTGGGCCATATCTTAAAATTAAAATAATTGGCTGGGGTGAGAGGATTTGAACCCCTGCTCTACGGTCCAGAGCCGCATGTCCTACCATTAGACGACACCCCAATTGAAGACGATTTAAAATATTACCATAAAATAAAAAAAAGTTCTTTGTTATTTTTTCCGGATATAGAAAATAACCTTATCGTTTTCTTTTATCATGGATAGGACTTCGTTGCCTGTTGTTCTGGCCCAGCTTGGAATGTCTGCTTCGGCTGCAGGGTCGTCGGCAATAATTTTTAAAATACTCCCTGATTTCATGGTGTCTATTTTTTTTCTTGTTTCAAAAATAGGGGTAGGGCAATAAAGGCCGGTGCAGTCCAAGTCTTCATCAGAGGTGATATCATTTTTATTATTTTCCTTATTCATAATCCTGTAATCAATATCCTGAAATCAATGTCCTTCAACCAATAAAACATCCATCTACTGTACCAGAATGTATTGAATCTGAATGTTCTTATTGGATTTAAATTTTATTTTTTAGCTCTGGCCACATTCCGGGCATATTGAAACTTCTGCCGGAATCGGCTTGCCGCAATCTTTGCAAATCTTAACTGCAACCTCTAAATTACAGCTAATGCAGAAAGGCATCTCTGTAGTCTCCAACTCAGCGTCACAAAAAGGGCACTTGCAAGATTTATTTTTATTATTTGTCATAAAAACCTCTTATTTTTTATTTTTTATTTTTTTGCTGGTAGTCCTTTATTGCAGAATGCAGCGCATCAGCGCCAAGATTTGAACAATGCATCTTGTTTTTTGGAAGGCCGCCAAGCTCCTCAGCCACGTCCTTATTGGTTATTTTCAATGCCTCTTCCAGGGTTTTCCCTTTGGCTATATCACTTACCATGCTTGAAACTGCAATTGCGGCCCCGCATCCGAAAGTCTTAAATTTGACATCTTCGAGTATGTTGTCCTTAACTTTTATATTAAAGGTCATCATATCGCCGCAAACCGGATTTCCGACCTGTCCGATACCGTCAGCATTCTCTATCTCCCCGACATTGTGCGGGTTCATGAAATGCTGCATTACTTTTTCGTTATACGAAACCATTATGTATACCTCTTTTATAATTGGATTTGAAACACTGCTAATATAATATTTTTAATAATAAGTTTCAAGTAAAATATGCGGGACTGTCATATTTATCTATTTACCCAAATTACATAACGGTGACATTTTCCTGAGTTTTTCAACTATTCCGGGTAAAACGCTTATAACTTTTTTAATTTCTGCCTCAGTGTTGTATTTTCCTATTGAAAACAAGACTGACCCGTTTGCGGTAGCGGGGGATAACTTAATAGCCATGAGCACGTGTGAGCTTTTTAGAGCATGTGAGGCACAGGAAGAACCGCTTGCTGCCGCGATACCTTCACTGTTTAAAAGTAATATTATTGATTCTCCCTCGATGTATTCAAAACTAATATGGACATTTCCGGGAAGCCTTTGAGTCGGATGCCCATTTAACTTTATATTCTCTACGCCTGACTTTACACCATTAATCAATCTGTCTCTTAAGTTTTGTATTTGCACTGCATTACTGTTAATTTCTTCCCCGGCAATTCGGCAAGCCTCACCAAATCCTATAATCGATGGAATGTTTTCAGTTCCGGCCCGTCTTCCACGCTCCTGTGTGCCTCCCAGGATTAAAGGCCTGATCTTAATGCCTTTTTTTATATACAGGGCGGCGGCACCCTTTGGACCGTAAATCTGCTGGGATGAAAAACTGTAGGAATCAACCCCAAGACTTTTAACATCGACAGGTATTATTCCGGCTGTTGCCACACCATCACTATGTAAGAATATGCCTGCTTCTTTTGTAATGTCTGATATTTCCCTTATATCCTGGATCGTGCCTATCTCATTGTTTGCATGCATAATACTAACAAGCACAGTGTTGTTTTTTATCGATTTTTTTACATCCCGGGGATCTACTGCACCGAAAGCGTCGACAGGGAGTATTGTTACTTCCCAGCCCTCTTTCTGCATTTCTTTTAAGGGGTTTAAAATTGAATAATGTTCAATTGCTGAGCTGATTATATGATTGCCTTTTTCCCGGTAAGCCCGCGCGATACCCCACAAAGCCATATTGTTTGATTCAGTACCGCAAGAGGTAAAGTAGATTTCATCAGCTGCTGAACTTATAAGTGCTGCACAGCTTTCCCTGGCCCCCTCAAGCTTTTCAGCAGGAATCTCGCCAAATGAATGAATGCTTGAAGGGTTCCCGTAAAAATCCTTAAAATAGGGAAGCATTTCATTATAGACCCTGTCATCTGTCCTGGTTGTTGATGAGTTATCCAGGAAAATATTTGCATTTTCCAAGCTCATATCAATAATATTTTTTGACATAATAAAACCCTTTTTTTAAATAATATAACTTCTTAAAGCTTATAATTTACCGAATTACCGGATCGAATTTCTTATAAAATGTCTAATGCAATTTAAAACCACATTGTACCGTCAGCTTCGAGCACTAGGCTGTTAAGCGTGGCAGCGCCTACTATTTTTGAACTTTCAGTAAAATCTGCAGGCGTAAGATTTTCTCCAAATATCTGCATGCTCTGCTGGCAGACAAGCATGGGTATCCCCATTGCGGCTGTCTGGTCCATTACTTCTTTAAGCGATGGAAAATTGCCCATTTTGATTTTTTCAGCTTCACCTTTTTTTACAACGGTTATGCCTTCTCCAAGGAAGTACAGGGTCGGTTCTATATCCATGGCTTTTGCAGTTTGCGCAAGAATAAAAGGAGAATAAAGCCTCTGAGGGGTGCTGGTTCCGCTTGTTTGTATGTATAATATTTTTTTCTTTTCCATTTTTTATCCTTTCTATAAAAATTTTAAGCTTATAAATTAGTTCAAGGTTAACAAATTTATAAAAAAAGCCAAATTAAAATAATTTAATCCTAATTTCAACCAACAACTCAATAAAAAACTGAATTATTTACAATAATAAATTAATTTAATTACTACTAATTTACTAATGTATAAGTATAATCCGTAATTAAAAAAATATCAATTTTTTTTAAAATACTATTTTTGTTAATACCCGGTATTTTTATAAATACTGCTAATTCCATGTGAATGTAATTTTATTTGAATTTTATTTGAGTTGAAAAACAATATTTAATATACTAATACTCTACTGCATTATTATAAAAATAATATACTTTAAGGTAAATAAACATTGCAACAATCTGCTTTAATTTTTAGAAAGGATTTAAAATGATAATCGGGATAGGGAATGTAGGGAGCACTTCTTTTAAAAGCAAGATAATCGATATTAATGAAAAAAATGAGATTACAATACTTGGACAGGCAAATATCGATAAAATAAAATCACAGGGAGAATCAAATTTTACACACAGTGTTGGGGAAAATCCGATAGGGAAAGAAGTCATTAACCTGTTTGGTTTCGAAACTGCAATAAATACCGCCCTTGACTGGTATGTTAAAAATGGTGTTATAAATAAACCTCAGGATATCCAGGCCATGGGCTTTAAATGTGTAATGGGACAGACCAACGGGGCAAACATGCTGACACCGCCCATCCTTGCAGAACTCCAGAAATATGCATTTGCCGCACCGGTCCACAATATACCGTATATCGAATCAATAGGTATTTTCAGCAAGATATTAAACGTACCCATGGTCGGTGTTTTTGAGCCTTCTTTTCATTATTCAATTCCCGAATTCAGGCGTCCGCTGGGTTTTCCATGGGACTGGTATGAGAAACTTGGCATAAAAAAATTCGGTTTTCACGGGTCATCCCACAGGTATCTTTCTGCAGCGGCATTTAAGCTTATGGGAACAACAGACATAAGGTTAATCACAATACATCTTGGAGGCTCCAGTTCGGTATGCGCAATTAAAAACGGGAAATCAATTGATACTAGCATGAGTTTCAGCCCGAACTCAGGGCTGCTGCAAGGCACAAGAGTAGGGGACATCGATGGCACGGCTCTTCTTTATGCGATGAAAGAGCTTGGCCTTTCTGTAGATGAAGCACAGAACGAGATTTCAAATAATTCGGGGCTTAAGGGCACTGCCGGAATAGGGACAGAGGATTTTAGGGAAATCCTTGCTGCTGCAGATGGCGGTAACAGGCGCGCAAGGATTGCCGTTGAAGCGTATCTTGACGGTATAAGGAAATACATAGGCTCTTATGGCGCCATAATGGGCGGCGTTGACTGTATTGTATTAAGCGGGGGTATCGGTGAAAAGAATCCTTATATGCGGGAAAGAATGCTGGAAAATCTGGAATTTATGGGAATAAAATTTGACAGACAGAGAAATAAAGAAGTCGGTGGCGAGCAGGGACTTATATCTGCAGATTACTCACACGACTCAAGGGCAAAGATCTACGTAATACCTACAAATGAGGAACTGGTGGTTGCATATTTTACCAGGAAAGTCGTTGAAGAGGGAAGAGATCTAAAGCCTGAAGAAATGATTTTTAAGCTTTAAGCCGGTGCAAATACTTATGGTGCCAGGAATTCATAATGCCAGGAATTCATAATGCCACGAATTCACAATGCCATGAATTCACAATGCCAGGAATTCATAATGCCACGAATTTACAATATCAGGCATTTAGGGTCAGGCATTTGTGATGCCAAATATTTATACTGCGGAATATTTATGATGCCTGTCGTATTTAATATCAAATATTTGCAGTGCAGGCATTTACGACGCAAGCATTTATTGGCCAAACTTTATGATGCAGGCACTTACGATGTAAACATTAATGGTTGGGGCATTGTGTTACAGGCCTTTAATGCCAGTAGTCCTTAAAGCCAACCCAGGTCCGCCTGACAAGATCAGAAAATTCCACAGAATCCATATTATGGTCCAAAATATCATGGTTTTTAATTTTTGGCATAAGTCCCGGCCAGTTACTCTTTTGTAAAAGCTTCTTTTTTAGTGCCCGGTTAATTGAAATACCGAATTGGCTGATATAAATTTCTTTGATTTCCTGAATGATATTAAGATCATTTAAACTTAGGGATTTGACAATAGTTTCAGAAGTGAGTTTTGCTGAATATACCGCATTATATATTCCCGCCCCGGTTACCGGATTACAAAGGCCCGCAGCATCACCGCACAGGATATATCCTTCTTTTAAACCGGGATTTTCAACAAGCCCTGAATCGGGAATCAGGCCGGTTACAATCTGCGCCTGCTGATTATTAGTTTCTAGTGGTGGGGGCTTTCTTATACCGGCTGCATTATCGTCTGAAAATAGGTAATGATTATCCACGTTGTATTTATATTGACACGGACTAGAATTGCCGGCAAAAACACCCGAAAATTCCAAATGCCTGATAAAAAGAGCCAGTATTTCTTTTATTGAAATGTCGGGGTTTTGCGCTTTCTTTTCAGGTCGTATTGTTTTGCGTTTGACGCTGATGCCGGAAGCGCTGCAATCCCCGCTGAGATCAGGATTGGCTGTGACCTTGGAGATATTGTCGGTGCCGGAAGCCCTGTGATTTTCACAGAGGCCGGGGTTGCATGCGACTCTGCCGGTATTGCCGGTGCCGACCCCAAGATTTATACTTGTGGTCTTAGGAAAAAGCCATCCGTAACCGCATGAAATATAGGGCGAGAAAAAGACTTTGCTGCAGTCAGTGCTCTTTTGAATAACGTCAGGATTTTGCTGCATTGCTGTCATAAAGCTTTTATTTA
Organism: Candidatus Humimicrobiales bacterium; assembly: GCA_038320085.1. Classification (GTDB taxonomy): domain Bacteria; phylum Actinomycetota; class Humimicrobiia; order Humimicrobiales; family Humimicrobiaceae; genus Fen731. Next base: position 8,229 of record JBBQDW010000005.1, on the reverse strand, counting down.
CTGAACCTGCTGTCCTTCCGGTTAAAGAAAGCGGGCCGTCTGCGCCGGCAATGATCCTTGCTTTTACCATTAAATGATTTCCAGATTTTAAGTCAGCCAAAACTAAAATAAAACCATCCCGGCCCTTCTGTATCGATATAACTTTTGTGCCCTTAAGAAGCTTGCCTCCGGCTGAGGAAAATTTTGAAGCGAGATGCCTTACAAAGATATCCCTGTCTAAAATAAAACCCGGCGCAATGGTTTTAGAAATAAGGGCGAATTTTTCAGAGGGGTTTTGGGCCGCATATGTTTCAAGGTATTGAGTCTGGTTATTAATTCCGGCTATCTTAAAATCAAATAATCCCGCAATATTTACCGGCACGAACCCAGCGCATCTTACAGGCCTGTCCAGGGTTTTCTTCTTTTCAGCAACAATCACTTTTATGTTTTGCTGTGCCAGGAAGTAGGCAAGGCTTGCGCCTGCCGGACCGCAACCGACCACAAACACATCACATTCAAACATTTTTTTAGTCCCTTGTTCTTTAGTCCCTTGTTTTTTAGTCCCTTATGCTTAAGCTTCTTGTTGCAAGTCCCTTATTCTTGACCCTCTTGTTGCAAACCACTTGTTCTTTAGTCCCTTATGCTTAAGCCTCTTGTTGCAAGTTCCTTATTGTTTAGTCCCTTGTACATATGCCGCTTGTTGCAAATCCTTATTCTTTAGCCCCTATGCTTAAGCTTCTTGTTGCAAATCTCTTGTTTTAAGCTCCCTATTTTTAGTCCCTTGTTTTTTGAAAGGTTTGGCATTATAAATTTTTAAAATCTTTTTTACCAGCGACAGCTTGATTTCGGTAAAACCTACGAAATTTCCATTATGGGCATCTTTTTCTTTTCCCAAATCATAGCAGGTACTGTTTTCAATGTTTATAAGTATTCCCGGCATCCCGATATTCTCAAAATCCTGTTTGTGTTTTAAATAGAAAGCCTCGCAGCAGCAGCCTCCAAAAAATCCTGTCCCGTTAGCTTTCAGGGTTTTTAGTGTTTCTGCCAGGTGCTCATAACTTGTAATAGTGATACTTCTTATACCAAAACCATCTAACAACTCTACAAGATCGCCGGTGCTGCATTTTCCACAAATATCACATCCATCTAATGACCTGTAATCGCACTGTGGAAGTTTTGCGCAGTAGGGAAGCAGGAACACGTCTACTTTTTCATCAGCATTTATTACGGCGCCCCTGTTATTTGCGGTTTCTATTATAAAAATATCGTTATAATGCTTTTTAGGTATCCTGTATTTTTTATATTCCAGCTTTTCAATACATTTTAAAACTGCATCAGAAAGTTCATCAGCGGTTATTCCCTCAATAGGTTGAGGGTAGCTTTTATAAAAGTCGTTTATTATTTTTGCGAAAGCTGCAGGTTTCTTAATTACGGGCCTCTCAACCAGAGAGTTGTCTGCCATAGATTCTTTACTTGCCCGTTTTTTTTCTTCCGGTTCTTCACGTCCCTGTTCCTCAAGTCCCGGTTTTTCACGTACTGGTTTTTCATGCCCCGATATCCCAAATGGCGATTTGACTTGCAGCTGCTGTTGCTCTAAAGATTTATCGACACTTGCACTGCCAATTGAGATATTCTTAAGGATGGATTCGACATCAAAAACAGCTCTTTGCGGATAAATGAAAAAATCTCCCACAAAATTTACACTTTTTAAGATCCTTCTTTTTGTATCTATTGCGGCATTACACCTAATGATACCTGACTCTGTTTTATTGACAGACCTTATAATTGAAACACTTTTTTTACCTTTGACCCTGCAGATATGTTTTTTACTTTTAAAATGGTCTATTTTGCGGTGAAAGATCTCTCTTTCCACTTCAGACAATTCGTCAAAATAATATTCAAAACCAAGGTACTTTGAAAAACCCTCAAGCAGATTTTTTATGATTTCCTCTCTGCCGGGACAGCGGCCCAGCTCTCTTGAAAGCCATGTGACACGCTCTTTTAAGGAATTTATCTCTGCATATTTCAATTTTTCTACCGGGATCCTTAAAGCCCTCAGCATGATCTCAAGGTTTATGTCAACAAGAAGGGTGCCCTGGAACATAAAACAGTCCCTGATTGAAGTGCCGCCCGAACCCGAAATTTTCCTGCCGTCGATCTCTATATCGTTTCTTGGCCTGAAGCCGGATTTAAGTCCGAACATATTAATACCCTGTGATGCTGCTTCGCAGAATAATCCGTAATAATCCTCGAATCTCGAGATTTTTGCAGCAAATCTGTCGGTTGATGCAAAAATTTCCCATCCTACATCTTTTATCCCCCAGTATAGAGCACCACCACCGGTAATCCTGCGGTTTATTTCTATGCCTTCCTGTGCGCAAAAGCTCTCTCTTATCTCATTTTCCACATTCTGGAAAAAACCGACAAGGGCGCAATGGGGTTCAAAGCTTAGAAATCTTATTGTGTCAGGTATCAGGTTTTCTTCACGGGCCTCAAGAATAGTTTCGTCAAGCGCCATATTTTCAGCAGCAGTTAATGCTTTTGTATCAAGAACCCTTATTAAATTTTTTTTATTACGTTTCAAATTATCTATATATATTCAGGACTTTGGTAAATTGTAATAAACTTTTTTAGTTTGAAATTAATGTCCAAAAGTGTATATTATTACCAGTTTTTGTCAAACGCGATTTAAGAAGCTTTATATTTTTCTAGAGTTGCAGATTTATAGAGTAAACTTAAAATGTGCCGGGCCATGTAAATTAAAAGTGTCAGGCGGCGTTTAGATTATTTGCCAGATTTAAGACAACTTTTTTACTTAAGGAGGATAGATTGAACAGCCCGGAATATATACAGACAAGCCTTGCAGCAGCAATGTCGCTAGGATTTGAGCCGGGCAGATTCAAGGACCCGGTGCGTCTCACTGGCCTTAATCTTCTTTTGACATACGATAAAGGATGCCTCGGCAAGTGCGCATATTGCGGGATAGCCGGCAGCAGACAAGATACAGATAACAAACAAAACTTCCGGGATACATCAAATAACCCGCACACTAATGATACGGCAAATAATCAGGACCCCAGTTATGCACTGAATAAGCAAGCCGTTAAGGAGCCGTTGAAAAACCAACACATCCAGCGTAAAGACAATAATACTCCCGGGGGACCGGTGGCAGAAATTACGGATACAGGGTTATTAGCTGCGGATAACTCAGGCAGTAAAAGAACCAGTTCCAAAAAAACTTTTATAAGGGTCAAATGGCCCGTTTACAGGCTGGATGATGTGCTTTATGCTTTACAGGCGCATGAGAGCAGTTTTGAGAGGGTATGTCTTTCCCTGATAACGCACCCTGATGCTGTCAGGGATACGATAACAATTACAAAGAAAATTAAACAATTCTCAGACCTGCCTATAAGCCTGCTCATAACACCATCGCTTATAACTTCACCTGAAATCTTAAAGCAGTTCAAAGAGGCAGGCGCCGAAATGGCCGGAATCGCAATAGATGCCGCAACAAATGATTTGTTTATAAAATACAGGGGAGCAGGGGTTGGCGGTCCGCATAAATGGGAAAAATACTGGGAAGTATTAAAGTGGGCAGTCGATGTATTTGGCTGTTTTAAAGCAGGGATACACCTTATAGTGGGGCTTGGAGAAACAGAAGAGGAAGCAGTAAAAACAATTTATAGGGCCCAGGTTATGGGCGCAAAAACACATCTTTTCTCATTCTACCCCGAACCTGCCAGTATATTGGAAGACCTGGATCGGCCCGGGATTTTTTCTTACAGGAAAATACAAATTGCCAGGTATCTTATAAATGAAAAGGGGCTGGATATTTCAAAAATAAGATTTGGCGGCAGTATAATATCGTTTGATTATGACATTAAGGAAGTACTTAAAGAAGGATATGCTTTTATGACATCAGGATGTCCGTGCAGCTCAGACAGCAGGATTTCTGCATGCAACAGGCCGTTTGCAAATGAAAGACCTTCAGAAACGTTCAGGAACTATCCGTATGTGCCTAATAACGAAGAGAAGAAAACCATTGAGAGTCAAATATCAGGCCTGCTGATTTAAAATTTTTGGAAATAATAAATAAATATTCCGGGAAAGCCATATTTAACAAATTCTGCTTTAAAATTTTTGGAAATAGTAAATAAAATTATTATGAAAGCCATATTTAACAAATACAGCTTTAAAGCTCTTGACAGTAGCAGACAAAAATTCCGGGAAAATATTACTTTACAAGACAGTTATTAAAAATCTCTATGGTTTTAAAAAGTTTCTATGAGTACAGATAAAGAAATAATATTTGCCGTACCAGGCTCTAAAGTCTATATAAGCAAATATTATAATAACAGGATAAACAGTTTTTTAAATATAAGCCTCACCGGAAAAAAATGTGAGTTGATGTGCAGCCACTGCAAGGCACGTCTTCTTTCGGATATGACAGATATTAATTCCCCTGATATTGATTTTCCGGATGATTTAAAAATGGAAAAAAACAGGCTTATAAAAATCATAACCAGGGGTCAAAAGAAGGGCGGCATATCTGCAGGCGGCAAGCATACAGGTGCTGAAGTCACTGCTGATAAAGCAATAGAAATAGATCATGAAACCAATAATTTCAGGGCTATTTACACTAAAGCTGATTATGGTGGAGACAGGAGTAGCGAATTCAAAGATTCATTAAATCGAGTTAAAAGCAATGTAGCTGACTATAATAAAGCCACAGATATACAAACAACAGTAAACGGGATCCTCATAAGCGGAGGCTTTGACAGCCGCGGCCGTCTGCCTCTGGATGAAAGAATATTACCTGAGATAAAAGAGGTAAAAGATAAATATGGCCGTGAAATAAAAATACTTATGCATCTTGGTTTTACTGATAAGGAAATGGCAAAAAGTCTGTATGAATGCGGTATTGACGGGACTCTGGTAAATGTTTTTTCAGACAGGCATTCTATAGAAGAAATTTATAACCTTAAAAATTGCAGCCCGGATATGTTTTATGAAAACATCAGGCTCTTGAAAGAGGCAGGATTGTCTGTGAGCCCTCATCTTATAATAGGTTTGGGGGAGAGCAGCCTATCGGGGGAATACAGGTCAGTAAAAGAAATTGCAGGATCCGGCGCAGATACCTGTGTTTTTGTAATTGCCAAAAAATTATCCAAACAGGATAGGTTTGAACATCCTAAAGTCAGGCCGTCTGAGGTTATAGCGCTGTTTGAATATGCAAAAAGCATAATGCCCCAAATACCGATAACCCTGGGCTGCGCAAGGCCGCACGGACTGGAGTTTGAAAAAATGGAGATAGAACTTTTAAGGCTTGGTATAGATGTAATTGCTTTTCCATCCGAGAGGACACTCGATTATGCAAAAGATAATAACTACAGGTTTCACTTTGAAGAGCAGTGCTGTGCATTTCTGGCAAAGTTATTAATGTAAAGTCTATGCCCTCAGGAAAGATTATGAGGTAGATAAAATGCTACAGAAGGCAAAAGAAGTTACAAGCTCCCGACCCTACTTTAAAGAAATAGCTAATCTGAAAGAATTATTTAATGATCTGTAAGAGAAATTACTTCTTCTGTAGAATAAAAAGACTCAATTTTTGGCATTATTCTCTATCACTTACCAATCCATTGTAAAATCTTCTTAAATAATCTTCTCTATATTCCTCCTTTTCTATAGAGAAATAACTTTATCACTCTCTTTTATTAGCTGGTATAAATCATTCATTGTAGATAGTGGACACATCTCTGAACCTTGAGAATTTCTAATTTTAAGGCATGTGCCACAGGCCAGGATTTCTCCGCCATTATCTACAAATGACTGTATCTGCTGGCTAACCTTAAAGTTATCAGTATCAAGAGATTCGCACTCCACACCTTTAGCAAGTAAAAATACTTTTACCTCATCTTTTTCTTTTAATGAAAAGACCCCCAATCTGAAAGCATTCCAGACTGTTTCAGAATCGTTTGAGTAAATAACTATTCCTAATTTCAATTTTAATGCCACCTTTCTAAAAAAATATTCATATTAATAAAGAAGATTTCAGAGTAAAACTTTTTAATAAAAAAACTTTAAGAATCTTCTGCTTTCTTATAGATTGCATTAATCTCATCTTTTTTAATTAATATTCCCATAACATAGGCAATTATTATTATTACCGGTATATTTATGGCAAGTCTAAGTAGTGCAAATTTAAATCCAAGTGCAGTCATTTCAAATAAAAGCATGGGAATCTTTGTTGCACCCCATGCACCCATTAGAATTATTATATTAGAAAATTTTACATGCTTTTTCATAAAAACTATTGCAACAGGAAAAGCAGCATAAAGCGGTCCTGCTGCTACAGTTCCAAAGAGAAATGCAAGCAAAATACCCTTAAAGCCTGAACCTTCACCCATAAGCTTAATCATGGTTTCTTTCGGTATCCATACATCAAGTAGTCCAATCAATATAAATATGGGAGGCAGCACAAGAAGCATTTCCTTAAAGCTGTAAATTACTACATCGGTTGCCCTGATACCTGCATCAAACTTAAATATAAAAAGAATACCAAGCAGGACAAGTGTTATTATAAAAAATAGGTATTGTTTTAAAAAAGATTTCAAATTAAATGCTTTTTTATTTTTTTGATCCATAATATTAATTCCATATTCCAAGAATAAACCCGATAAAATAAGCAACCCCAAGCGATAAGATAAATGACAGAACATTTCTCAGTATTGCCACTTTCTTATTGAAATATTTTATTTCCAAAGGCAGAGTTACAACTCCAACCATCATTAATGTCTGAACAAATGCAGCAATCTGGATATAACCTGCACCTCCGGCAAGTAGCAGTGCTGCAGTGGGAAACGCAATAAATCCTGGAATTAAAGTTACAGAGCCAAGTACTGAGGCAAGAAGAATCCCTAACACTCCAGACTCTTTACCAATAATTCTAGTTATAAGATTGGTATCAAGAATGGATAGAATTAGCCCTACAAGAAGAATAACGCCAAGAAGCATGGGAAGTATATTCTTAAAGGAATTCCAGGCCTTTAGCAATGCCTGTTTTGTTTTAGCCCTGCTCTTTACAAGTGAAATTATTAAAAATATTATAGCTATAAGATATATAGCTCCGTTAAATATGTAATTTCCCATTTTAAAATTTTTTAAGGTTTATTTTTAAATTTATCTTTCTGGTCAGGTCTGAAGCTCACCCTTTGAGTTCTTCTCTTATAATTTTATAAAGCTGCTTTTGATTATCCACAACAACCACCCGAACAATCACAAATACAACCGTTTTCTGAATCCCCGACATATTGCATAGCGCTGCTTGGGCATAAATCGCTGCAAACTTTGCAGTCTTCTATGCAACCTTCAGGGAATATTACAATCGGGGAGGGGGCTTTCAATTTATCATAAACGCCATGCTCGCACTTATCGACACAAGCACCGCATTCAGCACACCCCGTATAATCTATTACAGGATACCAGCCCTTAGACATAATTATTCTCCTATTTATATATTTAAATTATTTTTATTTCAGGTTCTATTGTAATCTCTGCCTTAATAGATTCTGCGATAAGGCTGTATTTTCTTGCAGATTTTATTGCACTGTTTATTTTTTCGGGCGTAGTATTTTTAGCAACTATTTTTAGTTTTAAAATTACCTCCTTAAATATAGAGGTCTTGTCCATAAATTCGGTTACTTTTCCTATAGCTTCACATTCAAATGAAACCAGGTCTATTTTAAATCTCTCTGTTGCCCAGATAAACATCATAAAATAGCATGTATTTACTGCAGCCATGAAGGCGTCTTCCGGGGTTAATACATCGGGATAACCATGAAGAGTCGGAGGAGCTGAAAAATCAAGCTCAACCCCATTTTCCATCTTAATATGGCCCTTATGGCCGCCAGTCCACTCTGAATTATTCTTATAAATATATGTTGCCATCTTTAGTTATTCCTCCTTTAAAATCACTTCAACTTTTCTTGAAATTTCATCAGCAACCCTGCCGGCTATTTCCTTTTCTTTGTCATTTAAATTCCGTTTATTGACAGGTTCTTCGCCGTCTTTAATAAAATCCTTAACATTTATTGAGTGTGATACTTTCCCCGAGAATTTTTCAGTAGCATTTTTTGCGCATAACTTATCACAGCCGTCGACTGTAATTGTAGGATAGTTTTTTGCAAAGAGCCTGTCTCCTTCTCCTCCTGCAATAAACAGGGGCAGGCATATTGTAGTCGTATCCAAAGG
>JBBQDW010000004.1:0-32244 GCA_038320085.1 Candidatus Humimicrobiales bacterium | reverse complement strand
TGAAGCCGGCATATGCGGATTTGTAACAGAAATAGAAGCGAATTCTGCAGATTTCCAGAATGTTTCTTTCACCATCAATACAAACTGCAAAAATCTGGCAAAGTTACCGGAAATAATAAAAACCTGCGACGCTTACCAGGAGCTGAAAAATGGTTCTGAGGGAGAAATTTTTAAGGTTACAAAAAGCGAGCTTAAGTCCATGTGCGCAGCATGTGTTGTGCCTTCAGCTGTTTTTAAAACTATGCAGGTTGCAGCGGGGCTGGCACTGCCAAAAAATGTATGTATGGAAATCACAAAATGATGAGTGACTACTGGTATCAAAATAATTAAAAAAAGCTCTGGATGAGATTTAATTTTTCATAGACTTTGTTATCATTGAGGCCTTTATATATACCACAGTAAACTTCATATAATTCCCGGTATATTTTTAGATTATTATCGATGGGTTCAACCTTAATATCTGCTTTAACCATTTGATTTGCTCCCTCATAAATATCTTTAAAGATACCGCAGCCTGCACCGCCCAGAATCGCAGCGCCTAACACCGCTGCATCCTTTACTTTTAGAGTTTCTACAGTAACACCGTAAATATCTGCCTGGATCTGCCTCCATATTTTTGATTTTGAGGCCCCTCCCATTATTCTTATCTTATCTATTTTTACACCGGCATCAGACATAGCTTCAAGAATATCTTTCATTTCAAGCGTGATCCCTTCCAAAACTGATCTTGCGATACAGGACCTGTCATGCGCAAAAGTCAGCCCGACGAAAGAGCCCTTGGCATCTGAATTCCATCTGGGGGCATTGGCCCCTGCAAGAAAAGGCATCATGATAAGCCCTTTGGAACCGGGTGGTGATTTTTCAATCAATTCATCAATGACAGCATAAACATCAATTTTCATACTTTCAGAAAAAGCTTTTTCAAGAGTTGCTATCTCATCCCGAAACCACCGCAATACGCCTGCCGCTCCGGCCTGATGTCCTTCTATTGCCCATCTTCCAAAAATAGCATGATTTAAAACCATGGTCTTACCATTTGGATCACGAAAGGGTTTTTCCAAAAAAGCATTCGCGTTACCTGCAGTGCCCATTGAAACAGTAACATAATTGCTGCTGACAATGCCTGCGCCTACGGCTGCGCAATTCTGGTCCCCGGCACCAACGCTTATTGGGGTTCCCTGAAGAAAGCCGCTCTTTTCTGCCGCTTCCCTGGAAATTTCAGCAATTTTTATTCCAGAAGGTTTAACTTCAGGCAAAAAGCTTCTATCAATATCAAATAAATTTAATATTTTTTCGGACCATTTAAAATTAGTGGTGTCCCATGCGCCGAAAAAACCTGCGTCAGACATATCATTATAAAAATCTGCGGCACCAAATTTAAATAATGCATAGTCCTGCAGCTGAAGTATTTTAAAAACTTTTTTATATTTTTCAGGCTCATTTTTTTTAACCCACAAAATCTTGGAAATCATCCATGTTGTACTTAAAGGGAAACCTGTAATATCGTAAAACTCTTTTGCGGAAATTTTTTCCTGCATTTCTTCTATTTCTTTTGCAGTCCTGCTGTCCTGCCAGGAAATCATGGGCCTTAAGATATTAAGAAACCTGTCAATAAAAATCGTGCAGCTCCTCTGGGAAGAAATACCCAGAGATGCAATACTTGAGGGATTGATATTTGCTTTTTGTATTGCCTGGCTGGAAGCTTCCATGGCAAAATTAACTATGGATTCGCAGTCCTGCTCAACCCATCCGGGTTTTGGAAAATCACATAAATATTCTCTGTAAGCGCTTGATATTAAGTTGCCTTCCAGGTCAAAAATTGCAGCCTTTGCACCTGTTGTCCCAATATCTATTCCTGCCAAATATTTCATATTGATACCTGTTTTCAAATCTAATATTTAAATGTTATATGCAGCAATGACATATTATCTCTATTTTCCAATTTAACTGAAAATTCACTTGAATTCCAATTATTGAAAGTTTGGGGCCTTTTAAATTTTATTTGAATTATAGAGAGAGAACATTTTCTCTTTCTTCGCGTATGGTCTCAACAATAGCTTTTACATTTTCTATTGGCACATCATTCATAATCTCCTGAGAAGGGGCTATAATGTACCCGCCGCCTTTACCAAGTATTCTTATTGTTTTTCTTGCCATATCCCTGGTCTCTTTTTCAGTTAAAAATGGGAGTTTTTGGGTATCTATGCCGCCGAAGAAAATCAGGTCTTTCCCATATTCTCTTTTTAAAAATTCCAGATCCATGCATGGCTGAGTAGGTTCAAGAATTTTAAGTCCGGCATCAATTAAGTCCGGAAGATAATTAGTTATATTGCCGCAGGAATGAAGCATGATAGGAACACCCGCATCCACATACACTTTCCAGAATTCTTTTAGTCTCGGCAGGTATATATTTCTGAAAACTGATTCTGAAAATAATCCTCCGGTCTGTATTCCAAGGTCGTCGCCGCAGTGCGCAACTTTAAAACCAAGTTCAACAGCCTTTTTTGCAATACCGATTTTGAATTCTTTTACTTTATCAAACATCATTTCAACAATTTTAGGATTTAACGCAACTTGGAGCATGAGCTGCTCAAAACCCATCAGAAGATAACTTCTCTCAAAAATACCCACATAACTTGTAGGCAATACTATTATGTCTTTGGATTTTTTCTTTAAGTCTTCTTCCCATTCAATAAAGTTATCTTTGGAATTTAAATCCGGTATCAAATATTTTTCCACTGCCTTTTCAAGGTCATTTTCATTCATAGCAGCGCTTATTCTTTCCGGCAAAAACCTGAAAATCTCTTTTTTGTCTCTATTTCTAAGAGGTTCAAATACAGGATTAAGCGACCAGTAACCCATTTTAAATCCGGTCCCCCAGATATCATATAAAATATTATTATCCCAATCAGCTTTAGCGTATCCCAATTTTTCCAATCTTTTAACTTCTTTTGGTATATCCCTGAAAAACATTGGTTTATCATTTAAAGTAAAAGAATAATAAAAATGATTTTCCAAATAATCATCCATTTCATCTTCCGAGCTCAGCCCGAGCGCCTTACTGATTGAGTCATATCTTGACCTGTCTGAAAACTCTATATGGCTCGGTAGATAATCAACATCTTTTCCTTCTATTAGCCTTAATACTCTTTCACTTTTTGTATATTTTGTAGACACTGCAATCCTTTCAAAACCATATTATAAATTTCTTTACAATTCCGGGAAAATAAACGCCTTATAAACACCATTCATGTTTAATTTTTTAAATATATAAGCCTAACCCCCGGTCTAAAACTATTATCTCCTGTTTTTGCTTAACTGATCTATATATACTGAAATAATTATCAGCGCGCCAATAGTAATGTTTAATATTTGAGGATTGACACCCAATAAATTGCCCCCGTTTCCAATCGTTGCAATTAAAAGCGCCCCCAGAAGTGTGCCAACTATCGTCCCCTCTCCTCCAAACAAACTTCCTCCTCCAACAACTACCGCGGCAACGACCTGTAGTTCATAGCCGTATCCTGCCATTGGAAGCCCCGTGGCAAGCCTGCCGGCAGTCAAAACTCCCGCAAAAGATGAAAGCGCCCCAATAATAATATAAACTGCATAAGTGTTTCGCCTTATGTTTATACCGCTAAGCCTTGCAGCTTCCACATTACACCCGATTGCAAAAATATTCCTTCCCAGCATAGTATATTTTGAGATAATAAAGGCCGCAATTACAATTACTATCCATATTAAAAATAAAGTAGGTATGTAGAAATAGCTGGCAGCTGCAAAAGCAATAAAGCTCTTGGGCAGGGGCGATATATAATTGGTATTTGTTATTAAAAGCACAAGAGCTCTTATGATAGTCATCATTCCCAGGGTAGCTATAAAAGGAGTAACTTTCATATCATTGATTATAACTCCATTAACCATCCCGCAAACCATTCCTACAACAATTGCTACAACTATTGATAGAATAATTGAATATCCGTCGCGCATCATCATTGAAGCAACAATGCCGCCCAGGGCCAGCACCGAACCAACTGATAAATCAATACCTGCTGAAACTATGACAAATGTCATGCCTACCGCTATTATCCCGACAATAGATGTCTGCCTTGCAAGATTAGCAAGATTATTAACGCTTAAAAATTTATCTGTCGCCAGGGACAAAATAACAAATAGCAAAGCAAGAATAATAGCTAATATCGATACAGTGGATAGGGAGAATTTTGTTTTTTTGTATGAGCCGGATAATTGACTGGCAGAATCCTGTTTGTTTTTAAATAAAGACATTTTTATCCTTTCAAAGCTTTAATTTGCAGATTTAATTCCTGAAGCTAAATTTAAAAATTTTTCTTCGTTGTATTCACTTTTTAATAAACAACCCATGCACTCTCCTTCATAAAAAACCATAGTTCTGTCAGTTACGCCAATAATTTCCGGCAGGTACGAAGAGGCAATGATAACCGAACTGCCTGATTTAAGAATTTCTTCAATTATTTTATATATTTCAAACTTAGCTCCAACATCTACGCCTACTGTAGGTTCATCAAAAATAAATATTTTACTATTGCCGCATAACCATTTTGCAAAAACAACTTTTTGCTGGTTTCCTCCGCTTAAATTTATTACTTTTTGTTTAATTGACGGAGTCTTTATACTTAGCGCATCAATGTACTTCAACGCATTTTTTTTCTCTTTTGATAAATTAACAAAACCTGCTTTAGAAATATTTTTATATGAAGCCAGGTTAATATTTGTGGAGACATCAAGCCTGATTGCCAAACCTTGATTTTTCCTGTCTTCAGGTAAAAAACTGATTCTGTTTTTAATGCCGTCTATTGGTGATTTTATTTTTACTTTACTGCCATTAATAAATATTTCTCCTGAGTTATAATTCATTCCTCCGAAAATACTTTTAGCTATGCTCGCCATACCTGAACCTACAAGCCCGTAGAAACCTAGAGCTTCGCCTTTACGCAAATTCAAACTTATATTTTTAAATTCATTATCTTTTGTTAAATTTTTTACTTCCAGTACTGTTTCCCCAAGTTCTCTTTCTTTAAGATAATAAGCGCTTTTTATGCTTTTACCTACCATCATGGAAATAACGGAATCTTTATCCGTTTCTGATACAGATATTGTTTTAATTTCCTCGCCATCTTTAAGAACAGTGACCAAATCACAAATCTCAAATATTTCTTCCAAACGGTGCGATATATAAATTATTCCAACGTCTTTTTCTTTTAATTTTTTAATTAATTTAAATATTTGCTCAGTTTCTTCTTTTGTAATAAGAGCAGTGGGTTCGTCAAATATTATTAATTTACTTTCCTGATGAATTATTTTTGCAATTAAAATCATTGCCTGCTCGGCCGTAGACAATTTTTTAACGGGAATTTTAGGGTCTATGTTTAAGTCCAACCCACCCAGTACTTCGCTGGTTAATCTGTTTATTTTTCTCCAGTCAACAAACCCCCATTTTTTTCTTGGTATTTTACCCAGGAAAAAATTTTCACCTACACTTAAGTTATTAGCCAAATGCACATCCTGATATACTGCCGCAAGACCAAATTTGCTAGCCTGAATCGGGCTTTTAATTTCAACTTTTTTGCCCTCGATATATATTTCGCCTGAATCAAAATTACTGTACACTCCCATTAAAATTTTAATAAGAGTGGATTTTCCAGCACCGTTTTCTCCGACTAAACCGTGCACTTCACCTTTTTTTATAGTTAAATCTACTCCCTTTAAGGCCTTAACTCCCGGAAAAGATTTATGTATATTAAGCATTTGCACCAGAACTTTTCCATTTTCATTCATCAAATCACCTTTTAATGTATTCACATTCCAATTGTCTGTACCGGAACAATTAATATCCGGTACAGACAATTATATTATAATTTCAAATTATACACCTAAACTATTTTATCTCTATTAAGGTAGGGTCCATAAATTCAGCTGCTTCCTGGGTGCCCACGTCTTCTTTAGTAAATACTACTGTCGGCATAAGATTATCTTTTTTCACTTCCTGGCCCTCAAGAATTTTTAGAGCTGCTTCCATGCAGTTATAACCGATTCCAAAAGGATCCTGGAGTACAAGGCCTTTTAAATCTCCGGTCTTTAAACCTTCAATAGCTTCAGGGCTTGAATCCCATCCAATCAGGCAGATTCTGTCAGATACTTTCTGCTCAACAAATACCCTGATTGCGGCAGGGAGGGTTGGGCCTGCATCAAGATAGACACAGATTAAGTCATCTCCTAGAGCTGATATTTGATCCTGTACCAGAGAAACTTCTTTCATCGGATCAACATCGCTGTATACCCATTCAATAAATTCTATATCCGGAGCAAGTTCCTTTACTTTGTCCTGGAAACCATTGCATCTGTTTTGCAGAGCTATAAGTCCCGCAATCGCTGAATGAATGGCAACTTTACCCTTAAGAGGTTTGTTATTTTCTTTAAGATAATTTACAAAGAACTCGCCGGCCATTTCTCCACCGCCGTAATCATATGAAAGAAATTCGGCACTGTATTTATCTGTCCATTCCTTGACTGAATCACCAACCATTACTGTCGGTATTCCTGCAGCATAAGCCTTATCTACAATAGTTGACATTGTTTCAGGATTGATTAAAGCCATTACTATTGCATCAGGAGCAGATACTATAACATTCTCCAGAATACCAAGTCCTTCTTCTACTGCTGCATCATTTTTTGCAGCATAAACTGTTGCATTAATCTTGTCAGGGTTTTCCTTGGCAAAATTCATTCCGCCGATCCTGACATGATTCCAGAAAGGCGCAGCCTGTGATTTAAGTACGAATGCAATATCGTATGGGCCTGCTGCTGCTGTTGTCTCTGCAGCTGCTGTGGTCTCTGCTGCTGTGGTTGCTGCTGCTGTGGTTGCTGCTGCTGCTGCTGTGGTTTCGGCTGCTGCTGTGGTTTTGCAACCAGACAGAGACATCCCGGCAACCAGCATAACAACCAGGGCTGTAAAGAGAATAAAAATCATTGCCTTTTTCACTTACGTTCCTCCTCGTTCTTTTTACTGTTTTTTAATAAATCCAAACCCTTATTCTGTCATTTAAATAATTTTTACTTATTAATAATAAAACGACAGATCTATAAAAATTTTAATCAATAAGATCACCTCCATTTTAAAATAATCCAATGATTAAAAATTAATTCCCCTCCTTTCTTTAAACACGGCTTTTATTATTTGAAAAAACTACATTTACAAACATAATGTTAAAATATTTAAAACCATTGTTTTGTCGTAAGTTTTTATGCCCCAGTGGTCAGCTGTTATAAGTATGTCATCAGCCAAAGACTCAAGATCGTTTGTAGGCATTCCGGCTTCTTTAAAGGTTGTAGGAACTCCGATTTTCTTAAACCAGCCAACCAGCGCGTCTATTCCTGCCAGGGCAGTTTTTTCATTGATTTCTCCGGTTATCCCAAATACTTCTCTAGCAAAAACTGAGTACTTCTCTATCCTGTCTTTCAAATGAAATTTCATAACAGCAGGGATTGACACAGACATCGCAGATCCATGCGCAACATCATAAAAAGCTGAAAATGTGTGGCCCACCATATGAATAGGCATATCAAATGAGCCTATTCCGCATACAGAAAAGCCATTCCATGCAAATGTGGATGTCCACATCATTGTCGCCCTTGCCTGGAGGTCTTTTGGATTTTTCAGCAATCTGTCCATACAATCCATAACAGTTTTAATCATGCCCTGTGCAAACCTGTCCTGCATAGGCGCCCATGGATCATTATGGTTAATATAACCTTCCATAAGGTGAGAAACTATATCTGCGGCCGAAATGGCTGTCTGCAGTATAGGGATAGAGAAAGTCAGCTCAGGGTCCAGTATGGATATCTTGGGAAACATCAGCGGATTTACAAAACCTTCTTTTCGTTTTATCTCATCGTTTGAAATAACTGATGTGGAGTTCATTTCAGAACTGGTGGCGGGTATTGTCAGAACTGTAATTATAGGCAGGGCTTTTTCTGCTTCCCCCTGGCCGACTGCCAGGTCCCATATATCGCCATCATAATATGCGCCAAGAGCTATTGCTTTTACAGAATCAATAACACTTCCTCCGCCTAAAGCAATTAATACATCCGGTTTTTCTTTTTTTACAATCTTAATCGCATTTCTTATATGCTCCACCGAAGGATTTGATTTTACTCCAAAAAATGGCAGTACTTCTATTTTTGACTCTTTTAATGATTTCATGGCAGTGTCAAGCAGGCCGATTGATTTTACAAATTTTTCATCATAAGTAACAAGCATGGCCTTTCTGCCAAAAGATGCGGCTGTTTCTCCCAGTCTGTTAACTGTCCCCTCGCCAAATATTATTTTTGTCGGTATGTGATACTCAAATGGAAACATATCTATTCCTCCTATAATATTTTAAATTTCTATTAACTTGTATGTCATGTCAGGTCAGCTACTGATTCTGTCATTATAAAGGTAGTTTTAAGCTCAACATTATCAGGCTTGTAGTTGTCCATGCCTTTATTTATCCTGTCAAGAAGGATTTTTGCAGATACAACACCTATTTCATTGAGCGGCTGGCATATCCCTGAAAACTCAGGCTTTATTAATGATACAAAACTATAATTAGGAAATTTTGATAATTGGTCAAATGCTATTACAGATACTTCTTCCGGCACCTTAATGTTATATTCCAGTCTTGCTTTTAACACGCCTGCGGCTAAATAAATATTTGAACAGAATACCAGGCTGGGCGGTTCCTTTAAACTCAGCAAACGCATAAAATCTCTTTTTGCATCATCCTGCTCGTAAGAATTAATGGTCTTTGTAATATATCCTTTTCTGAGTTCCAGTTGATTAATATCCATGGCATCTTTATAGCCTTTAAATCTTTCGTCATCAGTATAGCTTTTTACGCCTCTCATTATTGCTATTTTTTTGTGCCCTTTACGAACGGCCAGGGATATTGCATCAAAGGTTGCCTGATAATTATCAACAGTTACGCTGTCACATTTGAAACCGGGTATCAGCCTGTCCAGCAAAACTACGGGAATTTTATTTTTCATACATGCTTTTAGATGTTCACTGTCGTAACTGCTTGTGGCGATTACTATTCCATCAACTTTTTTATTTACCAGAATTTTTACCTGGCTTTTTTCCAGTGATTCATCAATATTGTAGCTGTTTAAAATTATTTGATAATTGTTTTTACCCATATATTGCTCAAAAGCTTTTATTATGGGAGGGAAAAATTGATCCGTTATAACCGGTATGACGATCCCGATGGTATTGGTTCGGCTTGATTTTAGCCCGCTGGCAAGCGGATTTATGCTATAATCCATCTCCTTAATTGTTTGGGCTATCTTTTCACTGTTTTTTTTACTGACTTTTTTACCGTTCAGATACCTTGATATGGTTGACTTGGAAACACCTGATTTTTTTTCGACATCCAATATTGTTGTCATATTTTTGTTACCTTAAAAGCATTATTAAAACGTTCTAATTATTTATCTTTTTAGTTTTAAATATTAAATATATTTTGCTATTTATTTTCCCTATTTACGTTACTTTTAGTATTTGAGAATGTTTTCATTATTAGCATTATATTTCACTAATATCGGATTGTAAAGCATTAATTTAAATATTTATTTTATTAAATTACTAGAGTAGTTCAATACTAATTAGAACGTTCTTATTAAAAATAGGATGGGATTATCTTAAGCTGTTTTGGAGTAGTCCTGGATTCAGATTGAAAAGAGTATGCTGGAATATATTACGGTTTAACCTGAGCACTAAATTACATACATTTACCTTACCTCTTTTACTGACCTATCTTTGTTTGCTATCACTTTTTTTACCAGTAAGGCAGGAATCGGCATAGGAACATTTCTTGAAGCTATTTTCTTTAAGCTTTTAGTAATTTTTCTGAAATGAGTATTTTAAAAATGCGATATATTACATTATTTAAAATTATCTGATATTTTAGTCTTATCATTTTTTATTGGATATGTTCCAAATTCCCTTGCTGTTTTATACATTGCAAAAAAGTTTTCTACAGGAACATCAGCCTGAAAATGGTTAGCAGGACCAAAAATATATCCTCCGCCCGGAGCAAAATCAGCAATCCTTTGTTTTGATTCAGTGACAGTATCCTGTTCGCTTCCGCAAAGAGCCCTCTGTATATCGATCCCCCCATGAAATACCAGGTCTTTACCGAATTCTTTCTTAAGTTCGGCTGAATTCATCCCGCTTGCCAGTGGCTGCACTCCGCTGAGGATATCAAACCCAATATCAATTAATTCAGGTATTAGCTCCCTTATCGAACCGCAGGAATGAAGGTATATTTTTGCGCCAGGCGCAATCTTTTTCATTTCATTTATAACCCTGCCCATTGGCACTTTTAAAAACTTATTGAATAAAGCTCTGGACATAAATGGCCTGTCCTGCATACCAAAATCACTTTCAAATTCTATCCATGTCAGGTATTTAGCCACTGGGGTTACAAAGTAACTGTATAACTCTATAAAGATATCGCTCAATTTCATTATAAGTCTTTCTGCAACCGCAGCATTAAGATACAGGTCCGTAAAGAAATTCTCCGTACCCCTCAAGTATTGATAATATTCCATAAGGAAACCTGATATGGGACCTGTAGTGGTTATACTGTAATCAGTATTTTCAAACCAGCCTCTTGCTTGTTCTTCCAGGCCCTCAATCCTGCCGGGATCCTTAATTATGGGTCCTCTATATTTTTCTATATCTGATATCTCCGCATTTCCCAGAGGATGATACGTGATAAAATCATAATCACCTTTTTTTTTGCGCCCTATTCCCCATTCATCAAACCTGGTTCCATCTTCATCAAAATGAGGCGTAAAATTTTTTGGTTTTCCGATAACAATGTGCCTGAAGTCTGAACCCACTATATCACTTATCCTGTAATCCACATATTCTGCGCTTTTTCCGGGCCTTACTTTGTCGCCCAGACCCTCCAATCCGAGTTGCTTTAAAACCATGAAATAGAATTCATTTATCAGCCTGCTGTCTGTACCCCAAAGATCTATGGGGACACGGTCGGGTTCCTTATGGTTTATAGCTAAATTAACTCTTTCGCGTGAATTCATTTTTTCCTTCTATACTAATTTATTTTTAATGTTAAAGTCCTGATTAATAAGAAGCCTGGAAATCTGAAAGCAAATCAAAAACCCCGCCTTTGTCAAAGCTCTGGTAAGCTTTTACATAGATCTCGTAGAGCTTTTCATATATTTCCGAATCTGCTCCGGGTGTATATCTTTTATCCGGCATTACCATCTTTGCCACACCATCCCTGATTGATTCAAACAAACCTGAACCTACTCCGGCAAAAATTGAAGCGCCAAGTATTGCAGCATCAGAAATTTTAAGGGTAGATATATCCATTTTATACATGTCGCATTGTATCTGGTTCCATATTTCTGATTTTGCCGCACCGCCTATAAGCCTTGCTGAAGTCACCTTAAGGCCTGAATTCATTATTGAATTTATAATGTCTTTCATTTCAAGGGTAATCCCTTCCATAAAACACCTTGCAAGACATGCCCTGTCATGGGCAAAGGTAAGCCCGGTAATAGTGCCTCTCGCATTAGTGTTCCACCTTGGGGCAGCAGAACCCGCAAAATATGGCAGCATTAAAAGACCTTTGGACCCGGCAGGCGTATTACTTATTAGTTCATCAAGAGTCTCATACAGCTTATCTTTTTTTGCAGCATCAGCAGATGAGCCAAATAAGGCTATTTCGTCCCTAAACCATCTAAAAACACCGGCTGCCCCATTTTGCAGCCCTTCCATCTGCCATTTCCCGGTTATAGCATGATTTGTTATCATGTTCATCCTGTTAGGGTCCCTGAAAGGTTTGTCAAGGAATGTAATGGCAATGCCTCCGGTTCCGATGGAAACAGACATCTCACCCGGGTTTACTACCCCTGCGCCTACAACAGCGCTGTTTTGGTCCCCTGCGCCAACGCAAAGAGGTGTACCTTCTTTAAAGCCAAAATCTCTTGATGCCTGCGCTGAAAGTTTCCCTGCCAAAGTGCCAGAAGGAAGGGGTCTTGAAAATTTTGAACTGTCCAGCTTAAAAACATCCAGCAGCGGACTTGACCAGTCCTGGCCATCGGTGTCCCACAAGCCATAAAACGCTGCATCAGGAACATCTACAATAAATTCACCAGAACCCAATTTCTTAAGAAAATAGTCATGAAGCTGTACCACTCTTACAGTCTTTTTCCATATTTCAGGATAGTTTTTTTGAAGCCAGAGTATCTTCGGCAAAATCCAGGCGGGCCCTAGTGGAAGACCCGTTACAGCATAATAATTCTCAGCGCCGACAAGTCTGCCAATCTCCTCTATCTGGACGCCGGTTCTGCCATCCTGCCAGGAGATCATTGGGATCAGTTCCTCATCTGAGCTGCCAATAAAAATAGTGCAGCTCCTCTGGGCCGAAATCGATATTGCAGCAACTGATAAGATATCTATTCCTGCTTTTTCAATACAATCTCTGGATGCTTCTGTGGCAGACTTATACATTATTTTAAGATCCTGGTCCA
Organism: Candidatus Humimicrobiales bacterium; assembly: GCA_038320085.1. Taxonomy (GTDB): domain Bacteria; phylum Actinomycetota; class Humimicrobiia; order Humimicrobiales; family Humimicrobiaceae; genus Fen731. The sequence goes on along the minus strand of JBBQDW010000004.1, from coordinate 19,659 downwards.
CCCAGTTAGGCTTTGGATAAATGCATGAACACTCCCTGTAACCGCCAGAGATTATGTTTCCTTTTAGGTTAAATATAGCAACTTTTGCACCTGTTGTCCCTATATCTATGCCTGCTAAATATTTTTCACTCATTAAAACCTGCCCGGTTTATTGTTAATAAAATCTTTTTTAAAATAACCGCAGTTATCCAATTACTCGTCATAATTATAGCCATACCTTTTGAGATACAAAATAATAATAACTATAATGCTAGTACTGAAAAGTATTTCTTTTCAGACTTTATTCCCGATATTTAAAATCACTGCGTATCGTAATTAAATTTTGGCTACATCTGTAAGACTTTTTCTCTCTCTTCCCTTATAGTCTCAACAAGAGCCTTTATATTTGCAACAGGTATATCATTCATAAGTTCCTGTGATGGCGCTATTATATGCCCTCCGCCTTTACCCAGGATCCTTATGGTGTCTCTTGCGAGCGTTTTTACTTCTTCAGGAGATATATATGGCATGACCTGGGTGTTTATTCCTCCAAAGAAGATGAGGTCTTTTCCATATTCTCTTTTCAGGAAAGCAAGATCCATGCAGGGTTGTACGGGTTCCAGTATTGTAAGGCCTATGTCGATGAGTTCAGGCAGGAAATCTGTTATGTTTCCGCAAGAGTGAAGCATTATGGGAAGGCCGGCATCAGTAAATACTTCCCATTCCCTTTTAATCCTTGGAAGGATATACTTTGTAAAGGTATCCTTGGAAAAGAACCCGCCGCATTGTGTCCCAAAATCATCTCCGTGATGGCCCATTTTAAAGCCCATCTCAACCATTTTTTTGGCATGCTCAATCTTATATTCTGTAACTTTATCCATCAAATCTGTGACTACTTTTGGGTTTCCTGCAATATTTAACATGAATTCATTCCAGCCCAGAATCGCATAGGAACGCTCATAAATAGAAAAGTATCCAGAGGGCCAAACCATGAATTTGCCTGACTGTTCTTTCAGGTCTTTTTCCCAATCTGAAAAATTACCTGGTTTATTAATATCCGGAACAGTATAATTTTTTACTGCTTTCTCAATATCTGTTGACATATAAGAATCCCTGGTTAAGTGCTTGGGCATGAATTTAGCAATATGTTCTGTAGTTTTTCCCTGTAAAGGGTGGAAACTGGCAAAGAAGCTGCCTGCTCCTACCCTGATGCCCATCCCCCAGTTATCGTATACAACATTATTCTCCCAGTCAGGGTTTGCAAAATCTTTCTCATGAAGATCGTTTATTATATCTTTTACGTCCCTGTAAAAAAGAGGTTTGTCCTGGAGGGACAGTGTAAGATAAAAATGGTTTTCAAGATAATCATCCAGTTCAGAGGAATTGCCCAGGCCTAAAGCTTTGCTTATCTCTTCATCCCTTGTCCTGTCTGCAAGGGTTATCTGGCTTGGTAAATAATCAACTTCCTGCCTGTTTATAACCCGCAATACTCTTTCTTCTTTGTTAAGTTTCATTTTTTACCTTTCTCTAATAATATCTAATATAATATTTGATTTGATCAGCCCTTAAACCGGAATGGTTTTGGTCCGGTAACACCTGGTTTTAGTTTGAATATTTTACCTGCATCAGGATATTTCTTTTTATCTTCTTCAGACATGCCAAAACTGGCAGTAGTAATAAATAGTTCATCCATATTGGCCCCGCCAAAGGAGCAGCAAGTGACATTTGGGGCAGGTATCGGGATTTTCTCAATCAGCTTTCCTGAAACGCTGTCCCATCTTGTCAGCTGGCAGCCACCCCAATGGGCAAGCCATATGCTTCCTTCTGTATCAATGCACATTCCGTCCGGATAGCCGAATTGCTCAGGTACTTTGACAGCTGTTTTCCGGTTGCTGATAAGCCCCTTTTCGGAATCAAAATCAAATTGCAGTATTTCAAAGGCACAAGTATCAACCAGGTACATTATCCTGTTATCTGCAAACCAGGCCATACCGTTTACCTGCACTACACTGTCTATTACCTTCCTTGTCTTCAAATCTGTATCGAGGCAATAAAAGCTTCCCATAGGTTCCATTGTAGCGCAGCCATTTTCAAAATCCTGTGAAACAGTGCTGATCCACAACCTTCCGCGGCAATCACACTTTCCATCATTAAACCTGTTATTTGTTTTGCCGGGTTCAGGATGCGAGATTAATTCCATTTTACCTGATTCAAAATCCACAAAGTTAAAACCGCTCCCGGTTGCTGTCAGGAGTCCCCCGTTTTCTCTTAAAACCACTGTGCCGACTTTACTTCCCATATCCAGGCTTTTTACTTTATTACTGATCGGATCCAGGCAGTTAATTTTTTTATCAACAAAATCTATATAGTAGAGTAAATTTTTATCAGAATCCCAGACAGGAGTCTCTGCTGCTATTGATTCAGTACCGGGAATGGCTTCTATTTTATAGCTTTTCATTTCTATTTTCCGCATAATTTCATTTCTATTTTCCGCATAATTTTAAATATGTCAATTATCGTTTCGACAAGCTTATATTAATTATTTGTTTAATACAGAAAAAGCAGTTTTAGAATCCGTGATAAGCACATCGCAAAGGCCTGTATTTAAATACCCTTTAAGAGGTATAACCTTTTCCTTTCCGCATACAATCGCAACTTTGGTCCTGATCCTTTTTAAACTGTCAATGCTGAGCTTTATTGACCTGTCTTCTATTCCTGAGTCTATAAAATTGCCGTTAATGTCAAAAAAATTAAATCCGACTTCACCCACGACTTTTTTATCCCTGAGACTTTGAAGAAATGCCTGGTCAAAACCATGATGCGGATATAGTTTTGCTTTCTCTGATACAACCCCGAGGCTATGAAAAAAATAATCTATTTTTGATGTAGAACCAAGGAACTGTTCGATATTGCTTTTCATTTTTAGCAGTTCTACTGTAAGGGTTTCAAAAACCAGCGGAAGATAAATTGGATAAGCTGTCCCATCTGTTCGCTCACATAGCATCTGGACCAGTGAATTGTTTTGATATTCAGGAGTTATAAGGTTTGCCCCGCCAAGGGTCGCAAAAATTTTTACCTTACATTTTCTGTCGACCTTAGCATTCTTCACAAAACTGTATAGTGTTTTTCCCCAGGACAGCGCAAGATTGAGCCCGTCTTCAATTACTCTTCCAAGGTATTTGGCAGCCAAGGAACCAACTTCCTGGAATAAATAATCCTCTTCGTAATCTTCAAAATCAGAATTATAATAAATCATGGCTTCCTTAAGGTTATAGGCTTTTTCAATTTCACCTTCAAGCTCAAGGATCCTGTTATCAAATTTCTTAATCCTAAATTCTATAATATCCCTGTTTTTTGCTTCTTTGAGCAAACGGCATATTTTTGCAGTTGAAAAGCCGAATTTCTTTGCAATATCATATTGGTTTAAACCTTGATGGTAAAAAAGTTCTGCTATTTTTGCGACTGTCCTGTCTTCTATCATTACTATGCCTTTGATTGCCGCTTAATAAAAAATTTAAAAATACAATATTTAAAAATTGTAATATATTTCGCTTGATGTATTATTTTACCTTTTTATAAAAAATAAAACACCCTAAAATTTTATATACAGTAGATTTTACTATTTTATATTTTTTTTAAAGTATCGTTTAGCTCATTTGCATTTTTAACATTCTTTAGCTTAGATATCAATTCAATTATTTCCTGCTCAATTAAATCCCTAACCTCCCTGAACTTTTCCGTAGAACCGCCAACCGGATCCTCCAGGCTCCAGTCTTCCCTATAAAAACTTGGGATATAAGGACATGCCACACCACATCCCATTGTTACCACAATATCAGGTTTTGCAGGAATTTCTTCCAGTAATTTAGGATGTTGTCTGCTGATATCAATTCCTATTTCTTTCATTGCTGCTATTGCGCCAGGATTGACCCTTTCAGCAGGATGAGTGCCTGCACTGTATACTTCCAATAGACTTCTGCCATAAAATCTGGCAAATCCTTCAGCCATCTGGCTTCTGCAGGAATTACCAGTGCAAATAAAAGATATAATAAATCTTCCCAACTAATGTTCCCCCTGTCCCTAAAATTTTTTAACCTTATACAGCAAAAAGGTGCCTGTGCCGGACCTAAATTATTTTATGGATATCATATGTTTATTTGCCATAAATATACAGGGGCAGGAATTCTCACTTATAATCCCCGCCCCGGTATATATTAATAAATATTATTTAAATATTTATTTTACTCCAACAAAACCTGAGTCAGCTCCGACCTGCTGTCCTTCTTCGCTTAGCATAAAGTCTACAAATGCCTGGGCGATTTCAGACATATTATTGCTGTTTGCATACACATAGAGATCCCTTGATATAGGATAAGTCTTAGCCAGAACTGTTTCAAGTGTTGGCATTACGGCATCTGCTGCTCCTTCAGCCATGACTCCGACAGTGTTAGCCTTTCCTGAAACACTCTCGAGATACCCCAGGCTAATATAACCTATGCAGTTGTCATTATCAGCTACCTGGCCAGCAACATCAGCATTTGACTGAAGCCTGAGCACTACATCGCCATAATCATTGTCTTTTATTGTTTTGTTTAACTGTACAACTCTTTCAAGAAAATACTCGCCTGTACCTGAAGAAGAATCCCTTCCTGCTGCTACAATTTCTGCATCAGGTCCGCCAACTTCACTCCAGTTAGTGATTTTTCCGGTGTAAATATCTGAAAGCTGCTCAATGGTAATTTTAGCCAGGTCAATATTCTTGCTTACTATTACTGCTATTCCATCATAAAGAACAATAAACTCTTTTACTTCAACACCGGCAGCCTTTGCTTCTTCAACTTCTTCATCCTTAATCTGCCTTGATGCGTTTCCGAGATCATTAGCTTTATTTATCAAATCTGCTATGCCTACTCCTGAACCGCCGCCATTTACTGTTACTTCTCCACCAAACTTGGCCATAAATGCTTCTGCCCATGAATTTGATACTTCAAGAAGCGTAGTTGAGCCTGATATCAGAAGGCTTTGGCCTTCAAACTTCAGCACTGCTGCGGTTGTTTCAGGTGCTTTGGTTTCAGCGGCTTTGGTTTCTGCTGCCTTGGTTTCTGCTGCTGTTGTTTCGGCTGCTGCTTTGGTTTCTGCTGTTGTCTTGCACCCTGCAAGAAAAGATACTGCCAGAAAAATGCACATTACTGCAGTCAATGAAATCAACCACAATTTGTTTTTCCTGTTTGTCATTTAGATTTCTCCTTTTTTCAGTTTGGCATGATCTTTTTTAAGACCAATTTTTTATATTTTTGAAATTTTTATAATCTTTAAAAACTTCTGCAACAGCTTACCAGTAAAAAAAGCAGTTGTTGTTAAAAAAAAATTAAATAATTATTAAAAAAAAGTTAAAATTCTTTAAAAAGGCATTAATCTCTCTGAATTTTTCAAAATAAAGGTTAAAATTACAAAAAGGCAATATTGCAAAGAAACAATCTTGGGAGGACCCTGCTGATTCACATTTGTCAGGGACCATACTGCAGGGTGTGATTTATACCGGCTCAGCATTTTTAGCTATCAGGATAGGCGATTCTGAAACTAACCAACAATGTAAGGGTTATCTGAGTTTTAATATTGAGGACCTGCACGGAGTAACCATCCAGGAAGCAGAAATAAATATTTTAGAATTAGAGCGATATAATAATCCGGGATTTGCCCCCTACCTTGATGTTAAGGCATTTAATTATGGAACATTGGATGGAAGTGATTTTGCGGTTGGAGGCACAAGCCTGGCAAGGATACCGACCTCAGCTGCATCATATAATATCACCGGTGATACTTTAAAACATGAGGTCCAAAGAATACTTGATTCGGCAGATAATGATTATTTTCAGTTGAAGCTGGGACTGTCCAGCGTAACCGATAATGATGATTATTCAGGATTGTTTTTTTATTTATTATAATAAAGTAGGGCTCTATATTTCTTATGTGGATTGATTACTTAATATTCAGAAGCTGCTTTCAGTATACACAAAAATTTTTTCTATATTATTAAAGACCTGGTCCGCCAGAAGCGCAATTACTGCTGCAGGGACCACTCCCTGGATAATGAATGCAATATTATCCTGCACGAGACCTGCAACTATTGGCACGCCAAGCCCTCCTGCCCCGATTACGGCTCCTATCATGGCGGTCCCTATATTTATTATTACAGAAATCCTTATTCCTGCTATTATTACGCTTGCTGACATCGGTATTTCTATTTTAAAAAGCGCTCGTGTACGGCTCATGCCCATTCCATATGAAGCATCCAGGATATGAAGCGGGACAGCCCTGATACCAGCAATAGTATTGCTGACTACCGGGAGCAGCCCGTACAGGAAAAGCGCAATTATCGTTGAGGTCAGCCCGAAACCAAAAACAGGAACAGCCAAAGCCAGAACTGCAACAGGTGGTATTGTCTGGCCGATTGAGATTAAATTATTTGACAGACTTAAAAAATCTTTCATTGAAGACCGGGTAAGAAAAATTCCCAGGGGAACACCTGCAATTATTGTGATGCCGCTTGATATAAGCACAAGTTTTAAATGCTGAATAACCATTTCAGCCAGGGAAAATCTTGGGTATATTACATTTGTCTCCCCTGGAAACATTAACCTGAGAACTGTTTCCCACCAGGATGCTTTTACTATTACTATTATAAAAATAGCTGCAATAACGGCAAGGATTATCCAGTTTTTAAGCAAGGCCCGGCGCACGGTTACCTGCCTTTCTCTGTCAGCGCATTTTCAATTATGGCCATGTCTACTTCCCCCAAAAGAAATCCATTGTCATCGATTACGGGAATGGTTTTTAGGCCCTGGTCAAGCATAATCGATAAAGCTTCCTTAAGAGATGAGTTCCTTGTAACCGATATTTCAGAGGGGTTAATTCCTGAAACAGCATCCATTACTGTCACTGATCTGGACAGGATATCAATATCTATCCACCCTTTCAGTTTGTTATTATCATCCACAACCCAGATCCATCTGCATGGACCGCACATTTTATGGGCATGTTCTTTTGATGACCCGGTTTTAATTGAAGGGGCGGGCCTTATATATTTATCAATGTTAATCCTTGAAAGCCTTTTTAGGGCCCGGTCAGATCCGACAAAATCATATACAAATTTATTTGCAGGTTTTGCAAGCAATTCTTCAGGATTATCATATTGGACAAGCTCCCCGTCTTTCATTATGGCAATTTTATCAGCAAGCCTTATGGCTTCATCCAGGTCGTGGGTAACAAGTATTATGGTTTTGCCAAGTCTTTTCTGTATATTAAGGAATTGTGTCTGCAGCCTTATCCTGTTAAGGGGATCCACTGCGCCGAAAGGTTCGTCCATCAGTAAAATGGCAGGATCCGCTGCAAGAGCCCGCGCAACCCCGATTCGCTGCGCCTCCCCACCTGAAAGCTGGTGCGGGTATTTTGCATAGTATTCTTCAGGTTTTAGCCCCACCAGCAATAAAAGCTCTTCAACACGCGCTTTTATGCGGTCCTTTTTCCACCCAAGGAGTTCGGGCACCGTTGCAATATTTGAAAACACATTCATGTGGGGAAAAAGCCCGACCATCTGGATCGCATAACCTATGGAGCGGCGCAGTTTATCGGGTTGGATTTTCTTTATGTCCCTGTTATCTATAAATATATCACCTGAACTGGGTTCTACCATCCTGTTTATCATCCTTAAGGTAGTCGTTTTTCCACAGCCTGAGGGCCCTACTATAACGCAAACCTCACCCTGGTTTACTTTTAGTGAAAAATCCCTGACCACTGTTTTTTGATTGTATATTTTTGTTATATTGTTTAGAACTATCAATTAATGCCTCCCGGGCCCCTGCCTTAGCGTAATAATTTTTATAATAAGCCGCATAAACTGATCTGTAAAAATAGCCAGGGCTATTATGGGTATTGTGCCAAGAAGGATCATGTCCGGCGCAGCCTGGCCGAGACCCTGGAATATAAACCAGCCAAGGCCCCCTGCGCCTATTAGCGCAGCAACTGCTGCAAGGCCCACTGACTGTACTGAAGCAATCCTTATGCCCTCCATTACTATGGGTGCCGCCAGCGGAGCCTCGATTCTCCTGAAAATCTGCAGCCTGTTCATCCCTATGCCTTTTGCAGCATCAATTACTGAAGGCTCGATCTGTTTTATGCCTGTATAAGTATTTCTTACAACCGGAAGAAGTGAATAAATCACAAGCGCTATTATTGCAGGCGTATTTCCAATTCCTTTTATCCCTATTTCCCTTAAAACTGCAAACCTGAAAGACAGGGCTGAAAGCGGCGCAATCAGGAGGCCGAAAAGCGCAAGACTTGGAATCGTCTGTGATATATTTGTAATAAAAAAAACAACATTTTTTATTTTCCTGTTTACGACTGCAGATATTCCAAGAAGTATCCCCAAAAGGGAGCCTGCGGAAACGCTGATTGCAACAAGGTAAATATGGTTGAAAAATTCCTGGTAAAATCTTGACCGCTGGGATTCAAACTCTGCAAGTATTGATAAATTTTTAAAACCGCCTGAAAAAATATAAATTATAAGGATTGCCGGTCCTGTCCATATTATGATATTTTTTAATTTACGGCCAAAAGGTAATCTTCTGGCAGCTGCAAAGATTACTATGTAGCATGCCAAAAACGTAAGCCATATGCCCGTCCCGGGGGAAACCCTTGCTGAAGCCGGGCCCTCTTTTAAAAGGTTCCCGGCGCCCGTGTTAATGATTATAAGGCTTATTATTAAAGCAGTGTTTGCGCACAGGCCCAGCAAAAAGCTTGAAATATTTTTATTTATTGCGCCTGAAATAATACATAAAAGCCAGAGAACGAACAGAATTATTGCCAGTGCCTGTCCCGCTGAATCAGTAATATTATAACCGGTTCCTGTTGCCAGCCTGTTTGGTTTAAGGCTAAACCAGTTTAAGAACAAGGAAATAAATCCGACCAGGCAGCCAAGAACGGCAAGCTTGTCCAGGATAAAAATATTTTTATTTATTTTTAATCTTACCGCCAGATTTTGTGCTATTTTATAAATCCTCCTGATTTAAGGTAGTCTTTTGCAACATCTGCAGGGTTGTCACCATCCACTGCTATTTTTCCATTTAAGCCCTGAAGCGTTACAAGACCAAGGCTTTTAAATACAGGCTCAAGAATACCGGCAATTTCAGGGTATTTTTCAATTACAGTTTTCCTGATAATTGGTGCAGGCTCATATACCGGTTGTGCGCCTTTTGGATCTGCAAGCACTACCAGCTCAAATGCGCTCAATGACCCGTCTGTCCCATAAGCCATGGCAGCATTTATACCATCTGTCCCTTCATACGCAGCCTTTTGGGTCTGGGCAGTATCCCCGCTTGCGACAATTATCAGTTGTTCATTTTTGAGTTCGAAACCGTAAGCTTTTTGAAATGCGGGAAGAGCAACCTCACTTGTAACAAACTCCTCGGATCCTATGAGCTTGACATTGCCGCCGTTGTTGACATATTCTGCAAAATCTTCAAGGGTTTGCAGATTGTTATCTTCTGATAAGGATTTTGTAACAGCGATAGCCCAGGTATTGTTTGCAGGAGCAGGAGTAAGCCAGATTATATCATTATTTTTTTCATCAAGCTCTTTTACTCTGTTAAACCCTTTTTGTGCATTGTTCCAGGCATCTGAATCGGTTTCGTCAAAGAAAAATGCGCCATTTCCCGTGTATTCCGGGTAAATGTCTATTTCACCGTTTGTGATTGCTTTCCTGACTAATGCTGTTGTACCGGTCCCGGATTTATCAGTCACTTCAAAGCCGTTTTCACGAAGCATCAGTATTATTATTTGAGAAAGCAGCGATCCTTCAGTATCTATCTTTGAGCCTACTACTACCGGGCCCTTAATGTCGACGCTTGTTTTTGCGCAACTGATTGAAAAAACAGAAATTAACAATATTAAAATCAAAAAAAACCGTGACAATATTTTCACTTTATCCTCCTTATGCTATTTTCCACAATATTATAAAATATTAAATTTTATAAAGCTTATAACATATATTTTATATCGCTCGATATGCTTGGATATGTAAATATAATATCTTTTATTTCATTTACTGTTAATGATGCGTGCATCGCCATTGTAAAAAGGTTTATGGTATTTTCTGCATTTGGAGATAGAATATGGGCGCCAATTATTTTATCTGTACCATTTTCAATCAGTACCTTAAAACCTGTGCCCTTAAAGCCGGCTTTTTTGGAATGGTACCACTTTGAAGTATCAGAAAAGTTTTTCCTGAAATCAAGGCCTTTTTTAATGGCATTATCCTCCGAAAGACCGACACTTCCAAGCGGAGGAACTGTAAAGAGGGTGGAAGGAACTATTTTAAAATCCCTTTTCAGATTATTCCCCATTAAAATGTTTTCTGATACTATTTTAGCTTCTGCAGCACCGACAGGCGTAAGGGGCGGAGAGCCGGCTGCTGCATCTCCTGCTGCATAAATGTTTTCGTTTGAAACGCTTTGCATATATTCATTTACAAATATGCCGTTACCATGATCGACGTTTGCAGCTTTAAGGTTTAGCTCATCTATGTCTGCAACTCTTCCAGCTCCATGGACCACAAGATCCGCAAAGTACTCTGCATTATCAGCCCTTACAATAAACTTGCCGTCCTTCTTTTCGATTGAGTTTACAGGGGAGTTTAAAATTATTTCTATGCCTGTATTCCTGGAAAGATCCAGAAGCATTGAAACTATATCTTTGTCAAACATATCTATCGGGGAGCTGTCCCTGTGAATGATCTTTACTTTTGAGCCGAATCTTACTGCAACATGTGCAAATTCAAAAGAAATAAAACCCCCGCCTACAAATATTATACCCTCCGGAAGTTCTTCCAGCTCCAGGAAATCATCGCTGTTTATAAGATGCTCTTCCCCTTCAATATTTAATTTTCTTGATTTTGCGCCTGTTGCAATCACTATCTTGTCTGCGCTGTATTTTTCATTATTTATAACCAGGCTATTATTCGAATCAAAAACTGCCTTGCCCCTAAGCATTGTTATTTTTGCGCCTGCATATGCTTCCTCACGTTTTTTTGGCACAGGGTCAGTAAATGACCTTTTAAATGCAATAAGGTCCTTCCATTTTATAACAGGGTTTTGCTCAATCAGGGAAGGCAGCCTTTTTTTGACATCCAGGTACTCCGCAGCATCAACAAGTATTTTTTTTGGGTCACATCCCCTTAGGGAACATGTCCCTCCATATGGCCTGTAGTCAACAATTGCCGTATTAAGGCCTGCTCCTGCGCATTTCATTGCTACGGTCGAGCCGGCTGATCCGCTGCCTATGACCAAAACATTAAAATTATTAGCCATTATTTTCTCCTATGCTTTCACTACTATTTAATAATTACTATGAAATTATACCAGAACTATTTTTTATAATAAAAATTATGTGGTTTTGATTAAATTTTGCCGGTAACCTATACTAAATATTATTTTAGTAAATGTTTTATATTAATATATGGGCATGAACCTGTCTTTATCCCGGGTATCAAATTATGACAACATTAAAATAAAAAATAATGAAAGTTTTATAATAACAAACATTACTCATTGACTGGCTAAGTTATGAAAAATATTTTAGTCCTGCTTCCCACTGAAAGAGATAAAAGAGAGTTAGGGTTATTGAAAACCAAATATGGATATAATTTCCTGTATTACGGGCAAAATCCAAGAAATAGCCTTAAAGAGTTTGATGCGCAATCCTTTATAAACAGTGCCCTGGATTTTTTAAAAAACCGCCAGATTTCTGCAGTTATAGCAACCCATGATTATCCTGCTGCAATAATTGGATCAATTATTGCAGAAAAACTCGGCCTGCCTGCCCCGCTCACAGAAAAAATCCTGGTTTGCCAGCATAAGTATTATTGCAGGCAATATCAAAAAATATATGTACCGGAAGCATATGTTGATTCAAAAATAATAAACCCTTTTAAAAGAGCAGTGGCTCCGTTTGATTTTCCTTTTTTCATAAAACCGGTCAAATCTTTTCTTTCCATAATGGCAACTGAAATTAATGATAAAACCCAGTATGAAGAATATATTCTAAAGGCCAGAAAACATGTCGCTGATTTTTCTATCCCATTAAATGATATACTGAAAAATTATTGCAGTTATAAATATGATGCAAATCATCTTATTGCAGAGAAACTTATTTGCGGAAAACAGGTAACGCTTGAAGCTTACTCCTATAATAAAGAAGCCTGTACAATTGGAATCACTGATTCGATAATGCACAAAAACAAGATAAGTTTTAAGAGATTTGATTACCCCGGGGTTTTAAAAAAAGACATCAAATCAAGAATGTCACAAATAGCCGCAAATTTTATTAAAAACATAGGCTTTGACAACGGTATTTTAAATATCGAGTTTTTTTATAGCCCTGAAAGCAATTCAATAAAAATAATAGAAATTAATCCCAGGATGTGCTCCCAGTTCGCAGACCTGATGGAAAAAGTCAACGGTGTAAACACTTATGAAATACAGTTATTATTATCGTTGGGTATAAATCCCGGCCATTTATTTAAAAATAAAAATCGTAAAAATAAATATGCATCCAGCTTTGTCTTAAGAAAATTCAGGGATAAAAAAATCAGGAGCCTGCCTTCAAAAAAACAGGTAGATACCTTAAAAGAATTATTCCCTGGCATAAGAGTTGAGATATATGGAAAAGAGGGACAAATGCTTTCAGATGAGTTAAATGACATGTCAAGTTACAGGTACGGGATAATAAACCTTGGTGCAGACAGTAAAAAAGAGCTGCAGTTAAAATATAAAAGGTGTATGGACATACTGGATTTCCAATTCGAATAAGATTTATTCCTCAACACTACGGCTTGCTGTGATGTCTGCGCCGTTATCCCCTTCTTTTTCCTTCTTCCCCGGCATACATTACTGTAGTAACCCATACTCCTGACGATCTGTTCGTTCTTATTAGGTAGATGGCTGGCAAGACATGCAATAAAATCCACGCTGTCAAACTCTTTTGTATCATTTCCGTTCTTTTGACTTATAGATAACCTTGGAATCTTGTTTGAAGATGTAACTAAATAAATCATGGCAATGCCAGATTATATATTTTTCCATCAAAGGCAGTAAAATATAGTTCCTGCTCCTGGTCAACGCCAATTGAGCTTATATTAAGACCGGTACTAGCCAGGGTATAGTTTTTTGGTGCCTGTCCTTCACTATATGCAAGCCCCCAAATGTATCCGGTCACAAAATCGGCATAGACATATACGCCCTGGAGCATGGGAAAGTTTTTGCCGCGATAGACATATCCGCCTGTTATTGATTTGCCGAGAGGATGCAGGTACTCATAGACAGGCAATTCCAGACCTTCAGGATTACAGCCGGATGCAGGTTCATAGCAGTAACTGCCTTCCATAATATTCCAGCCATAATTTTTCCCCTTCTGTATGATGTCTATTTCTTCAGTGTAGCCCTGCCCGACATCTGCTGCCCATAGCTTTCCGGTTTCAGAATCAAAACTGAAGCGCCAGGGATTACGTAGTCCGTATGCATATATTTCCTCCATGTAGCCTTCTTTATTATCTTTGAAAGGATTTCCGGGAGGAACTGAGTAATTAAGCCCCGGATCTTTTTCATCTATATCTATACAAAGTATTTTACCTAAAAGTGTTTTTTTTGCAGTTTCTGCAAATCAGGCAATGAGCTTTCAGTATCCCCTTCTGTTTTTGTTTGGCCGGTATTACCGGCAATAGCAGTTGACAGGTAGGGTGTTACCTCATCAGCAGGGAGGCCTGTTGCATCAAACGGCTTTTCCTGTAATTGTGAGCATGAAATTACAGGCAGGAGCATTACAATAATTAAAAATAATGATAATAGAAATTTTTTTTCCATAATTAAAACTCCTATCCTAATATTCTATAACAAAACCCTAATTGATTTAACTGCTAATTTCCAAATTTCCAAAAAGGAACAAGACTCTATCTGCTTTCTAAATATTGGAGCAGATATATAATGCAAGGATTACCACCGAAATGAATTGAAAAACTCTTAAAAAGCAAGTAATTAAATCAGCATTTTTTTATATTGTTTTTAATTAAAGAATCTCCGGCTTGTCCTTAATAAATGTATTTCAGGGGAAAATTATATATAATATTGTCATTAAAGAGTATTGTGGCTTCTATATTAATATATTTAGACTTGATAATAAGGAGAATTTTATAGGCATGGTACCGGCAGGGAATTAATTTATTCCAGTTACCCTGATTAACCCTATCACCGCTTGAATATGCCATGGCTGTGCCGCTTTTTAAATATATGGTTAATTCTATTCTCGTCAGCCAGTTCGTCAAACCAAACAGCATATCTTCCGCTAATTCCCAGGTGTTTATTTTTTAGAAAGCATAAGCGTTTGTAATATATTGCTGCACCATCCTGTTAGTATTAAAAAAAGAACCGTTTATGGCAATAGCATAACGCATTATATCTATCCATTTGTCTCTGTTATTATAAAAGACCGGCAGTATTTCATTTGCAAGTTTTGAATATATTGAATATGCATCATCATTATCTGTGTTATTGTGACTGTTAATCGAGCCTATGGACCATCCCGTAAAACCTTCGATACATCCTTCAATCCACCAGCCATCCAAAATGCTTAAACTGGGTATTCCGTTATGGGCTGCTTTCATGCCGGATGTACCTGAAGCTTCTTTTGGTTTTTGTGGTGTATTAAGCCATAGATCTACTCCGGAAACAAGGATTTTCGCCAGGCTTATATCATAGTTTTCCAGGTAAACAATTTCTATTTCATTTTTTAATTTTTTTGAAACATCGATTATTTTTTTAATTAACAGTTTGCCTTCAAAATCACTTGGGTGTGCCTTGCCTGAAAAAACAAATTGTATTTTGCCAATTTTTTGGGATATGTCTATAATTCTTACTGTATCAAAAAATACCAGGTCTGCCCTCTTATATGCAGTGGACCTGCGGGCAAAACCGATGGTAAATACCTGAGGGTCCAATTTGTTGCCTGCATTCTTATTAATATGGTTTACCAGCAATGTTTTGGATTTTTCATGAGCATCCCAGATTTCTTCCCTGGGGATATTAACAGCATATCTTAAACTGTATGGATCATTTGCCCATCCCGGGATATATTTGTTATATAGTTCCTTGAAGCATTTACAAACCCAAGTAGGGGTATGAACGCCGTTTGTGATTGAATCAATCGGGTAATCAGGAAAAAGTGACCTGCTGACTTTTCCGTGCTCCTTTGCAACACCATTTATATAAAAACTTAAATTTAATGCCAGTAGTGTTAAATTTAGTTTTTTTTCACCGCCTATTTTTTTTAAAATATCAATGGAAAAATAATCACCAAGGAGCATTTTTACTAAATCATATGAAAATTGATCATGTCCTTCCGGTACAGGCGTATGCGTTGTAAATATGCATTTCTTCCTGATTTCTCCGACATCATTTAACAAGCCAGGGTCCTGGTCTGATTTTTTTAATAATTCAAGCGTAAGCAGGCTGGAGTGGCCTTCATTCATATGATATTTTTTTATGTTCCCATAATTTAAACTTTTTAGCATCCTGATGCCGCCAATGCCCAGTATGATTTCCTGGGCTAACCTGTATTGATCATCACCTCCATAGAGATTGTAGCTTAATGCCCGGTCAAAATTATTATTTTCTTCAATATCTGTGTCCAAAAAAATAACAGGGACATAAAATCCGCCCAATCCCCTGACTATATACTGCCAGGCCTGTATAAAAACATCCCTGCCTTCTAATTTAACAGAGACTTTTCCCGGTAGAAGCTCAAGTATGTCCCAGGGATTCCATTCATTGGGGTGCTCACTCTGGATTCCTTCCTCATCTATTTTTTGGAGAAAATGCCCTTTCTTATAAATCAATGTAACCGCAACAACAGGAACATCCAAGTCTGCGCATGATTTTATTGTATCTGCCGCCAAAACACCTAGTCCACCGCTATAAGTAGGTATTTTAGAATCAATGCCAATTTCCATTGAGAAATAGGCTATTATTCTTTCTTCAGGTTTTATATTCATCTAGGGCCTTATATTTAATTTTACTATATTAAAACACATTAAGGAATCTCATTATGCCTGCTTTCTAAAAAATATTAATATGCTGATAAAATTTTTTAACAGTAAAATTTTATCAGAGTGATTAAAAAAATCATAGTATTTTGAAATTTGTTAAGACAATCAGGCCAAGATGGCATCCTGTCTGCTAATCTATATCAAGCTGCAGCTTTTCTGGATCCTGTCACACTTATCTGCATTTAACCTTAAAAGTCAGGGGGGCTGATAAGTAAAAACCACAAATTACCTTTTACCATAGTCCCATCTTTACAGGCTCAGCACCGGTGACAAACCTGGATTTTCCTGATTCACTGTAAATTATGCCATAAGCTAAATCATCCGTCTTAAACCCTAAGCGACCAGGGTAAGCCAACCCCTGTTAATAAATTGCATGAGCAAAGAAACATAAATGGCAGATTTTAAATAATTTTCAATGATTTAATTTAATAAAATTAGGAAAAGATGTTAAAATGCATTTAACATGAGCGGACTTTTTGGCATAATTTCATCTAAAGACTGCAGTCAATCCCTTTTTTATGGGACTGATTACCATTCTCATTTAGGGACCAAAAAGGCAGGGCTGGCTGTTTTTGGCCGCCAGATCACCCGCTGTATACATGATATCTCTACTTCCCAGTTTAAATCCAAATTTATTGAAGAGCTGCCCAAATTAAAGGGCAAAAAGGGAATTGGCGTTATCAGCGATTTTGATCCCCAGCCTATTATTATCTCGTGTTCCTTCGGTAACTTTGCCATTGCTGGGTCCGGTCTTTTGCGCAATAAAAATGAGCTGGCAAGAGAAATTATGAGCCAGGGGGGAAGTTTTTCAGAAATGAGCAGCGGCATGATTAATGCAACAGAGGTAATCGGCAAATTAATTGCTAAAAAAAGTAACATTGTAAGCGGCATCGAGTATGTTTTCAGTAAAATTTTCGGTTCTATTTCTTTACTGGTTTTAGCAAAGGAAGGAATATACGCTGCAAGAGATGTTTCTGGAAAAACAACACTGGTAATCGGTCAAAAAGATGATATTTTTGCCGTAACCTCAGAAACCTGCGCTTTCCCTAACTTGGGTTTTGAACCTATCCTGGAATTACAACCTGGTGAAGTCGTGCTTCTAACCAAAGATGGCTTTAAAAAAGAAAATACCAGTTATAAAAATGGCAAGGTTTGTTCTTTTTTATGGATATATACCGGGTACCCTGCTTCTTCATATGAAGGTATCAGTGTCGAAAAGGTCAGGGAAAACTGCGGCGCCAACCTGGCCAGGGATGATAAAATTATGGCTGACCTGGTAACCGGTGTTCCTGATTCCGGGACTGCTCATGCACTGGGTTATTCCATGTCTTCAGGTATTCCTTACAGGCGCCCCCTGGTTAAATATACCGATGGTTACGGCAGGAGCTACACGCCGCCATCCCAGGAAATCAGGAACAAGGTGGCAAAATTAAAATTAATCCCTATTAAGAGTGTAATTGATGGCAAAAGGATTGTTGTTTGTGACGACTCTATTGTCCGGGGAACCCAGTTAAGAAACCAGGCAATTGAAAAACTCTGGCGCAATGGAGCCAAAGAAATCCACGTGCGGATTGCCTGCCCGCCCCTGATGTTTCCATGCCCTTATCTTTTGTCCACAAGGACAAAGAAAGAATTGGCTGCAAGAAGGGTCATTAAAAAACTCATGGGCAAAGAAAGCTTTGACATTCAGGATTTTATTGATGAGAAATCACCCCTGCACAAGGAAATGGTTAAGACCATACAGGAAGAACTGGGCGTAACTTCTCTTAAATATCAATCAATTGATAACATGGTAAGTGCCATCGGCCTGTCCAGGGAAAAACTTTGTCTTTACTGCTGGGATGGTAAAGAGTAGACGCTAAATAAGTCCAAATTCCTGATACATTCTTTTTTTAAATATCAACATTCCGGCTGCTATTTATGTGTTACCCAGTCCTGGTTAATTATTTAAAAAAAACCATAAACTTTCCGTACCCCCGGTTTTCCAGCTCATCAAATTTTATAAAATCCAGGGCGCCGCTATTGATGCAGTAGCGCAATCCCCCTTCTTTAACAGGCCCGTCATTAAACAGGTGCCCCAAATGGCTGTCCCCGCTCCTGCTTCTTACTTCAATTCTTTGCATGCTTCCTGACCCATCCGTTTTATATGTTACAACGTCCCATTGTACCGGTCTTGTAAAGGATGGCCACCCGGTACCGGAGTCAAATTTATCCAGGGATAAAAACAGGGGCTCCCCTGTTACTATATCAACATAAAGGCCGTCTTCCTTGTTGTCCCAGTATTCATTTTCAAAAGCGCGTTCAGTAAAGTTTTCCTGGGTAATACTGAACTGCAAATCAGACAGTTTTAGTCTTATTTCTTCTACAGGAGGTTTGGGATAATCAGTCCGGTAGACCGCAGGCTTTTCCCTGGGTATTTTACTCAAATCTATATGGCAATAACCGCCGGGGTTATTTTTTAAATAATCCTGATGATAATCCTCCGCCAGTACATAATTTGACAAAGGCTGTATTTCTGTCACGATTTTTTCACTGTATTTAGCTTGCTCAATTGCAGTTACGGATTCAATTATTTTTTTATCATTATCATCCACATAGTAAATGCCGCTGCGGTACTGCGTCCCCTGGTCATTTCCCTGTTTGTTTAAGCTTGTCGGGTCTATTATTTCATAATAATATCCCAGGAGCTCATCCAGAGTTATCCTTTCGGGATCATAAACCACATAAACAGTTTCTGCATGCCCTGTTTGTTTTATTGAGTTATAGTCTGTTTCTTCATTTTTTCCGTTTGCATACCCGACATCGGTATACTCAATCCCGTCTATCTGGTCAACATAAGCCTGTATTCCCCAGAAACATCCACCTGCCAGATATATTTCCTTATACCGGCTGTTTTTATAATCCGGGACAATCTTTAAAGATTCGCTTTTGCTGTCTTCTCCGGAACTATTATTTTTATTAAAAAATATAAAACCTATAACTGCAGCAGCAGCAATAACAATTACTACTATAACTATTATATATATCTTCATATTTCTAATTCTTCCTTCCGGTTTTTTTCAACCATTTTTTTTTAAAAAATAATGACCGGCCGCCTGTGCAAGCCTGATATCAAAGCATGCACCAGCGCAACAGGCATAAAGACAACACATAGTATGTGAAGATGGGGATTAAAACCTAAAAAATCACCAAATGTCTGTATGGAAGAAATAGCAGCAGGCGCAGCGCCTTCTTTATTTACAGAATTTTTGTAATAAAGCCCAAGCACTTTCCATGCAATTTTTGAAAGTTCCTTAAACAGGAAGAATATATGTATTCTTATTATATGTTATCGGGCTTATCACAAATTTCTATTGGATAATCTCCCAGTTTTTCAACCTCAAACCCTATTGCTTTGAATTTCTCGTAGTCAAAATTGTTGAGCTCATCACATGCCAGTTTATGAAACTCATAAAAATTGGGCCACCATTCATATCCACTTCCGAGACTGTGGCTCAGATAGGCATCAACTATATCTTTACCCATTTGGG
>JBBQDW010000003.1:0-36735 GCA_038320085.1 Candidatus Humimicrobiales bacterium | reverse complement strand
CCAAATATTTTATAACCTTCAAGGCTTTGTATGGAAAGGACCTGTTTTATTTTTTCCAAATCCAAATCAGTCAGCAATTTGGAGCCATGCGTAGACATCCTGTTTATAAAACCATAGTGCCTTTCAATGATTTTTGCCTCTTTTAAAAAATTACCTTTTAAGGTAAGTACCCCTGAGATATCTATGTCAAATTCTTTTATTTTATCCAGTATCATAGACAGCATCTGTTCAATGTGTTCAATATTTTCTATCCCAAAAAATTCGGGTTTTAAAAAAAATAATGCCTCATTTTCTTTGGCAGACTTTTTACATTCATTAATTAAAATAACATTTTCTTTTGAATCGACTGACTCCAGAATCTTTTCTTTGATTACAACCCTGTTCAACTTTGAAAACTCCTCCACTTAAAAAACAAAAAACACTTCAATTCTAAACTTTTATAATTAAATTGCAATAACCAATTTTATTGCAATTTATTGCACCGGTTGGATTTATGGTCAAATCAGCGGATACTTAAAATTGCAAATCCTTACTGATTTTCTGCAGTTTGCCAAAACAGAAACTACAGAATTATTACCAGAAAGGAATTATTATCAGAATAAAAAGATTTCAGGGATATTATTACATATTGCGGTTTGCGTATTATCAATTTCCTGTTGTGTTTGTCAGTTGAAATTTTATAAAAAATACCGGATAAGTTTTTTTAAGATATTAGAAAATATGCAAATTCGGCAAAAAAATTGGGTATTATTTTTTCCGGGGTTTTTCTTTTTCCTGCGCCGGTGTAGGCCTCTTTGTGTATGGTAATTTTTTCTTTTATGCAGAATTCTTTAAAATCCTTTATTGTAAACAAATGAATATTCGGGGTGTTGTACCATTCATAAGGCAGCACGTTTGATTTTGGCATTCTGCCGGAAAAGAGCATGCCAAACCTTATCATAAAATATGCGAAGTTGGGAAAACTTATTATGACTTTTCCACCCAGGGCAACCATCTGTTTTATGGTAATATCCGGCCTGGTCATTATCTGGACGATATCATGCGCTATTACATAATCAAATGCTTTCCCCGGCCAGTCTGACAAATCCCTGTTTATGTCACCCTGGATAACCGACAGGCCCTCAGATATCGCCTCGCATACTTTGTTCTCATCAAGATCCAGGCCGGATGCCCTGATATCTTTTTTATTTTTTAGTTCTTTCAGTATTTCACCATTGCCGCATCCAAGTACCAGGACCTTGCTTTTTATGTCCACCCATTCATTTAAGACTTCAAATTTTCTCATTTTACAAATTCCTTAAAAAGATATTTCTCCAAAAAAGATATTTTTACTGCCAAAGTGAGTTTAAAAACCCTGTAAATATTTTTTTCAGTCTTTCGTCATCTATTAAAAAAGCGTCATGCCCGAAAGGCGATTCAAAATTAGTGTAGGTGGTTTCTATCCCGTTTATTTTCAATGCTTTTACAATTTTGAGCGCTTGCTCTGCC
Source organism: Candidatus Humimicrobiales bacterium (assembly GCA_038320085.1). GTDB lineage: Bacteria > Actinomycetota > Humimicrobiia > Humimicrobiales > Humimicrobiaceae > Fen731. The sequence goes on along the minus strand of JBBQDW010000003.1, from coordinate 35,247 downwards.
GGGTAAAGCCAGTCAGTTGAAAATGATATGACAAAACATTTTGCTTTTACCCTGCTTAAAGCGTCAGCTAAATTAGCATATCCTGAAGAAACATCAAAATCGTCTATGGCTTTTGTTATGTAAAGGTATGAATTTGCGTCAAACCTTTTTATAAAGGATTCACCCTGGTATTTCAGGTAGCTTCCGACTTCAAATTCATTTGTAAAGTCTGCCGGCCCGGGACATTTGATGTTTTTGTTTTCACCATTATTACTTTCGTGCGCATCGGCATTATGCTCTTCATTTATATTGCGGCCAAACTTTTTGTGTATCGCGCCTTCGCTTATATATGTGACATGTCCTATCATCCTGGCGATTGACAGTCCTGTTTCCGGTCTGTTTCCATTGTAATAATCACCACAATTCCAGTTCAGATCACTTATGATTGCATATCTGCCTATGCTGTTAAAAGCTATCTCCTGCGCTGAATGGCTCGGAGCTGTCGCAATAAGCATCGCCCCCTTTGAAATATCCGGGTAAGAGACTATCCACTGCAGAGCCAGCATTCCGCCCATGCTGCCTCCAACAATGCAAAACAACTTCTCTATCTCAAGATATTCCAGCAGCTTTTTCTGTGTGTCAACCATATCCTTCACGGACATTAAAGGAAAATCGAGCCCGTATTGCCTTCTTGTTGCAGGATTTATTGATGAAGGTCCTGTTGAGCCTTTGCAGCCCCCAATTACGTTTGCACACAGGACAAAATATTTTTTTGTATCAAAAGGTTTATCGGGCCCTATCATGCTGTCCCACCAGCCTGGCTTCTTATCAGATTTATCAGAAAATCCGGCAGCATGTGCATCGCCGGAAAGAGCATGAAAAACAAGTATTGTATTATCCTTGTCCTGATTAAGTGTGCCGTAAGTCTCATATGCCAGGGTAACGGGTCCAAGCTTTGCTCCATTTTCAAGCATCATTTCGTCCGGTGGGCCGCCAAAATTAAAATATTGCGTTTTGACAATTCCGACGCTTTTTTCAGAATCAAAATTATCAAATTTGCTTTCTTTTATTATTTCCATTACTAAATTTCCATAAATATATTTTCTTATTTTTTTTAAATACTTATGTACTTAACTCAACAAACCCCGATATCTTGTATGATATGCCCCTTAGGCACCCCTGTATATAGTAGCCTGGTGAGCTGGGTCAATAAGCAATTTTTTAATTTTCTTTATCTGAAGACAAATATTAATTTAATAGTCGCGTATGACTTTTTAATGTTTGCGCAAGACTTCTTAGTATTCGCGATTGACTTCTTGATGTTCGTCTGAAAATTATTAAAAGCCTTATAATAATCTTATTAATACTATTAAATTAATAGTATTTTTAATATTCATTATAAATAAATTAATATAAAATTAAAACATGATAATTTTACATAAAATTCAAAACATATAAAATAATAAAAGCTATAAAAATATTAACAATACAAAAAATAAGGCCTTAGCCCGATTATATGGGAACAGACCTATAAATAAGTTCTTAAGTAAGTTTTTTTAATTACGAGGGCAGATTTTAAATTAAAGCAATGTCTCAAAAACAAAACAAAGACAGTAAGACAATAAAAATAGTTACTTACCTTATAACAATAACAGGTATAGTGCAGGGCGTTGGTTTTAGGCCCTTTGTCTGGCTTGCCGCTGAAAAATTAAAGCTTTTTGGAAATGTGGCCAACACAACCGGCGGTGTTATTATAAAAATCAATTCAGTGGACACAGCGGCAATATTAGAATTTGTGGAGTATATCCAAAAAAATAAGCCTGCTGCAGCACTTATTGAAAATATCGGGTACTGCCAGGTACCGTTTGAGGAATTCACCGGTTTTAATATAGAAAAAAGCTATAGTATTGAAAATACTTTTACCCTGGTCTCCCCTGATATTTCAACCTGCGAAAAATGCATTGAAGACATTTATGATGATAAAAACAAAAGGCGTTTTAATTATCCTTTTACAAATTGCACAAATTGCGGCCCCAGATTTACAATAATCGAGAAAATGCCTTACGACAGGCCGAATACTACGATGAAGAAATTTATTCAGTGCCCTGAGTGCAGGGCTGAATACGAGGACCCGCGCAACAGGAGATTTCACGCCCAGCCGAATGCCTGCAGTATTTGCGGCCCGGTATTGAAACTTTTAAACAAAAACGGCCGGGTTTTAAAAACAGCTGACCCTGTTGCTTCTGCAGTAAAACTTTTACAGCAAGGGTTTATAATAGGCATAAAGAGCCTTGGAGGTTTTCAGATTGCATGTGACGCAACTAACAGTTCTACTATAAAAAAATTAAGGAAAAGAAAAGCAAGGCCCGCAAAACCTTTTGCTCTTATGTTTAAAAACGCAGCCTGTATTGCCAAACTTTATGATTTAAACAAGACGGAGCAGGAAAGCTTAAATTCTACATCAGCGCCTATCGTCCTTGTAAGAAAAAAATACCCGGCAGTTAACAGCAAAATAAATGAAAGCCTCGTAAAAAATCTGCCAATTCAAAAGCCGCCTGAGTCTCTGGCAGACCTGGGATACAAAGAGTCTTTTATTACCGATATATGCGGTGAAATGCCATTTGAAATATATCCGGTTATATCGTTCGAGATTTCTTTCAACAATAAATATGAGGGTGTAATGCTTCCGTATACTCCCCTTCACCATCTGTTGTTTAAGCATGCAGACATCCCCCTTGTCATGACCAGCGGCAATATTTCCGAAGAACCCATAGTCTATAAAAACAGCCCGGCGATAAGCCGGCTTGGAGTTATCTGTGATTATTTCCTTATCCATGACAGGGATATTTTTTCACGGTATGACGACTCGGTTATCAGGATTTTTGAGGGTAAAGAGATGATAATGAGAAGGGCAAGGGGCTATGCGCCCTATCCTGTTAAAACAGACATCGACAGCGGCAGTACGGTCGTACTTGCTGTAGGCGCCCAGGAAAAAAACACTTTCTGTCTGCAAACAGGAAATTATGCTTTTGTCAGCCAGCATATCGGGGATCTTGATGATTCAGTTTCATATGATTTTTTCCGGCAGACATTAAAAAACTATAAAAAAATTTTTGGCATCAAAAAAATAGACCTTGTTGTTTCAGACAGGCATCCGGATTATATTTCAACAAAATTTGCAAGAGATAACTTTAAATCAGCAAAGAAAATCCAAATCCAGCATCATGAGGCACATATTGCTTCTGTTATTGCAGAAAATAGGCTTTTTGAAGTTTTACCAGGCAAAAATTCTGGATGTGAAATAACTGTAAATAAAAACCTTGAACAAGAGACTGAAAAAGTTTTGCTGACTCCTCCCGGCTTTAGCCTTAATGGGAAAAAAGTTTTGGACGATGAAGTGATTCTGGGATTTGCATGGGATGGCACCGGATACGGCGATGACGATATAATCTGGGGAAGCGAGATTTTTACAGTCGACAGAGAATTTAATTTTAACAGAATCAGCAGCTTAAGCGAAAAGTACATGCCCGGTGGAGAGATCACAATTAAAAAACCTTACAGGATGGCTTTCAGCTACCTGTACGATATCTGGAAAGAAAATATTGCCAAAATAAACCCGGCATTTGAAAGCTTTATATTTAAAAACTTTCCCTTCTATAAAGATATCTCAAGTGCAAACGAGATAGCAATTTTAAAGAGCCAGATCCAGACAGGGTTTAATTCACCAAAAACGACCAGCATGGGCAGATTTTTTGATGCTGTCAGCTCTATTCTTAATATCGCCCATATTGCAAGTTATGAAGGTGAAGCAGCAATAGGGCTTGAAATGGCCGCAGAATTGGACTGTGATATGGAATATGATTTAAAATACCTTAATGATCCCGGATTTTATGAAAACAGTACATTTATACTGGATGATTATCATATTTTAAGGCAGATTTTGGGCGACATAGAAAAAAAGATCAGCCCGTCAGTTATATCAGCAAAGTTTCATAACAGCCTTGTCAGGGCGATTGTTTTAATAAGCCTGGGCGCTCAAAAAAAATATAACATAAAAAAAGTTGCCTTAAGCGGCGGAGTGTTCCAGAATAATCTTCTGATTGCAAAAAGCTTTAAGCTACTGCAGAAACACGGATTTGAACCATATTCAAATTTTAAAGTTCCCGTTAATGATGGCGGTATTTCCCTGGGCCAGGCATATTATGGGGCTTGGAAAATAAATCAAAATGATAAAAACAAATAATCCTTCAGAAAGTAAAGAATATGATATTGTCATAATCGGAGCCGGGCCCGCAGGTATTATGGGTGCAATATCTGCATCCATATTTTTTAAATCTTTAGTAAAAGCCGACTTTTGTAAAAAAAATATTAATACTGTTATCCGAAAAGAGCAGGACTATGCCTCCGGGGATAATAAATCTGGGGATAAATCTGGGGATATTAAATCTGAGGATAGCTTCTCGATTCAAAATCCTGCAGTAAACAGCAGCTGCAGCTTTAACATCTGTATAATTGAAAGAAACGAGTCTGCGGCAAAAAAACTTCTGCTTACTGGCAATGGCAGGTGCAACTATACTGCAGATATCGAAATGGAAGAAATGGCACTGGCATTTGGCAAAAAAGGCAGGTTTTTCAGTGAAGCGTTTAATGAATTTTCAAACCGTGACCTTATCTCTTTCTATGAGAGGGAAGGTATTGAACCGGAGTATGAAAAATCCTTGGAAAATGGGACCCTAATAAAAGTTTTTCCAAAAAATAAAAACGCGTCATCTGTGAGGCAATGCCTGATTGACAAACTTCAGGAAAATAAAATTCATGTTTATTATGGCTTCAGGTCAGAAAAAATATTAAAAGTTAAAAACCCAAAAAAAACCGGCGAAAAATATCTTTTTAAAATACATCCGTTTACCAACTATGGGTTTGAGTTGTCCGCCCGCAATGTAATAATCGCAACAGGAGGCAGGACTTATCCACAGACGGGTTCTACAGGCGACGGCTATAAAATTGCAAAAGATATGGGTCATTCAATAAACAGGCTTCTTCCCTGTCTGGTGCCGATCTTTTCAAAAGACAGGGATATTTCTTTACTTGCCGGAGTCTCTGTAAAACATGCTTGTTTAAAAATTTTATCAGGAGAAAAAGTAATCGCAAAAAGCTCCGGCAGTTTGCTTTTTACTCATAAAGGGCTTTCTGGTCCGTCCGCTTTAAGTATCGGCCACGAAGTATACAAACTGCTTTCCGGCGATAAGCAAAAAACAGATGCTAAGGATTTACTGAAAATATCAATAGACCTGGCGCCGGATTTAGATTTTGAGAATTTTAAAAATGAGATCTCCGGTATATTTAATGCCAACCCTAAAAAAGAACTGCTCACTTTATTAAATATAGCATTTAAAAACATCCCTGAAAGGCTGCTGGATTTAGTTTTAACAAGGTGCAAACTCTCGAAGAATTTAAAGTTCGGCAACCTTTCAAAAATCGAAATGGCTCTGGTTTATAACGCTATTAAAAACCTGGAATTTAAAATAGACAACAGCCTGCATTTTGATGAAGCGATAGTAACACAGGGCGGCATACCCGTAAAAGAGATAAATCCCAGGGACATGCAATCAAGACTGGTTGAGGGATTATATTTTGCCGGAGAAATCATTGAGCTTGCCGGCCCTGAAGGAGGGTTTAACCTGCAGAAGTCATTTAGTACGGGCTGGCTTGCCGGCAAATCTGCAGCAGAGTCTTTATTTTATTTTAAGAGGCAGGATTAATATTTTTTTTCTTAAAAGTCGCATGTTTAATAAAATAGTAAAATACTCGCAAATGTTATAAAATTTCCATTCTTATATCATTAATGCTTTTTTATATATAAAAGGTGGTTTAAATATGTGCCTGGCTATACCTGCAATTGTTAATAAAATTAACAAAAATATGGCTGAGATCGAAAGTATGGGAGTAATCAAAGATGTTGAAATATCTCTGGTGCCGGAAGTAAAAGTCGGCGATTATGTAATAGTGCACGCAGGGTTTGTGATACAAATAATCGACAAAGAGGAGGCCCTTATCACACAGGGGTACTGGCAGGAATATTTTGATAAAAATGAAGTCTTTTAATGACAGGAACTTAAACCAAAAAGCCTGCTTTGTGATGGCAGTGAGTTAACCAAAAATGAAGCCTTGTAATGACAGTGAGTTAACCAAAAATGAAGCCCTTTGACCATAAGAGCTTCACCAAAGAGGCAGACTTATAATGGCAGGGATTTAACCAAAAATATAACTTTAAAATGACAGGGATTTAACCAAAAATGAAGTTTTCTGATGACAGGAATATATACAATATAGTTGCAGAGATAAATGCTATAACCGGAAATATATGCGCCGGGTCTGCGGCATGGGGGAAATCCGGAGCCGTGGAAAATGCAACAGGATCCGGACAAAGCGTAAATAAAATCAATATAATGGAAGTATGCGGAACACATACAATGGCAATCGCAAAATACGGTATTGCCCAGCTTCTCCCTCCCGAAATTTCTTTAATAAGCGGCCCCGGTTGTCCCGTCTGCGTAACTTCAGCTTCAGATATTGACACTATGATAGAAATTATTAAAATCCATGAAGTCACAACTTTTACATTCGGGGATATGTTCAGGGTCCCGGGTACACATTCGAGCCTTTTTATGGAAAAAACTTCCGGAAAAGACATCAGGGTATGCTACTCCCCTCTTGATGCCCTGAATTTTGCCGCTGACAACCCTGAAAAAAATGTAGTATTTATTGCAATCGGTTTTGAGACCACTGCGCCCATGACATCAGTTATTATTAAGCAGGCCAGTGAAAAGAAACTAAAGAATTTTTCTGTTTTTTCCACGCATAAGATTGTTCCTCCCGCCCTTCAGGCGCTTCTTGCAGACAAAAGCGTCAGAATAAGCGGATTTTTACTCCCGGGGCATGTATCGGTAATAATCGGCTCAATTCCATATTTATTTATTGCAAGGGATTATAATATTCCGGGTGTTATCGCCGGGTTTGATGCTTATGATGTCCTTATTTCTATTTTAATGATTTTAAAACAGATAAAGAATAAAAAGGCCTCAATTGAAATAGAATATGAAAGAGTTGTAAGGCCGGAAGGAAATCCAACTGCATTTAAAGCAATATACGAAGTGTTCGAAACACAGGATTGCTCATGGAGAGGACTTGGCATGATTGCGCAAAGCGGTTTGAAATTAAAAGATAATTTTGCAGAATTTGATGCAAAAATATTATTCCCTGTCAAAAAAATTTCCTCAAAAGAGCCTGCCGGATGCAAATGCGGTATGGTTTTAAAAGGGATATTAAAACCGAATGAATGCGGGCTTTTTGGAAAGTCCTGCAGGCCTGATAATCCGGTTGGGCCCTGTATGGTATCAAGCGAGGGTACTTGTGCTGCTTATTTCAAATACCTGAAACTACAGGCTTAGCAACTTTTTTGCCAGTTGGTTTTTGCCTGTTGATTTTTTAGGCTTTTTTAGGAATGTCTGTAATTTATTTCAGCGGCAATAATATCCTTAATATGCGGGAAATTATTATATGATACAGATACAAGAAGGCAATAGTCATGCAATATATTAGTATTGCTAATAATTAAGATAATTAAAAGAAAAAATCAGCCAATATGAAAAACCGGGAAAAACAGGAAAAGGTTCCTGAAAAAAAACAAAACGCGGCCATTAAACAGCATGATCGGCAAAAGAAGGATGATATCATCCTGATGTCTCACGGCGAAGGAGGTTTAAAAAGCAGCGAGCTCATCAGTAATACCATTTCAAAACATATAAAAAATGATATTCTTGACAGGTTTGAAGACAGCGCAGTGGTTATTCTACCCGGGAAAAAAATAGCTTTTACCACTGACAGCTTTGTAATAAATCCAATCTTTTTCCCCGGCGGGGATATTGGAAAACTTAGCATATGCGGTACAGTAAATGACCTTGCAGCCAGTGGCGCAGAGCCATATTTCTTAAGTTTTTCACTGATACTTGAAGAAGGTTTTCCGATAAAAGACCTTGAAAAGATCATGAAATCAGTCAGCGATACAATTGATGAGATTAACAACAACTCCCATGAAAGCCGGAAGAAAAAAACCCATAATTTACAGCTAAAAATAGTCACAGGCGATACAAAAGTCGTAGAAAAAGGAAGTGCGGATAAAATATACATAAACACAGCAGGCTTAGGCTTAATTGATGAAGAAGTCAGCATATCCCCTTCCCGCATAGAAACCGGTGATATTATTATTGTCAGCGGTACAATTGGAGATCATGGAATCGCTGTTTTAAGCAAAAGAAAAGAATTTGACTTCAAAACATCTCTTAAAAGTGACTGCGCGCCATTAAGCCCGCTTGTTGCAGAACTGATCGCAGTATCAAAAAACATACATGCAATAAGAGATGCCACCAGGGGCGGGCTCGCAAGGGTATTATTTGAGCTTGCATTAGCGTCCAAACATGATTTCGAGATCACAAGCGGCGAAATCCCTGTAAAAAGAGAGACAAGAGGCATCTGTGAGTTTCTCGGGATGGATCCGCTGTATGTGGCAAACGAGGGGAAAATGGTATTTTTCGTATCCGCCAAAGACGCTTTTATTGTCCTTGAAGCCGCCAGGAAGAATAAATATGGCAGAGACGCCTGCATTATAGGAAAAGTTACTAAAAAAGGAAGCGGCAAAGTTATTTTAAACACAGAAATCGGGACCAAAAGGTTGCTTGACCTTTATTACAGTGAGCAGCTGCCGCGTATTTGTTAAAGCCTGCAGCCAGACACTTCTTCCTTTATCTTTGCTATTATTTCCGGGATACTATTTTGTATTTCAGGGCTGAGTTTATCGCTGTAGCAGATATTTTTTGGTTTAATACCTATAATTTTAATATCAGCTGCTGAATTAAGGTTTCTTACAAGCTCAAATGCCTCGGCAAGGTCAATGTCGTGAAGAGAGTAACTTTTAAAAATCTTTTTTTTAAATCCCACTATCTCATGCGGAGAAAAAACCACGATCTGCGCAATTTCCTGGCCGGCATCAACGGCATCAATAATAATGGCCCTGCCCGTATCCTGAAGCATAAAAATAAGGTCGATCCCTGAGGTCCCGCCGTCAACAAGCTCAATATTCTCGTTGTCCCTAAATACCTGCTGCTGCTGCAACTCTTCAATTACACGTATTCCTATGCCGTCATCCGCCATAAAAATATTGCCAAACCCTATTATTTTTATCAGGCTGCAGTTTTGAATGTTTGTTTCTGTTTCATTCATTTTTTTAAAATCATTCCTTTAAACAAATCCCAATATAATAATGAAAAGAATTTCTTTTAAGGCTTTAGTCCTTGGCATCCGACCATTAATATACCTTATTTTACTGAAATTTTATTGTTTTTTATATTTAAATGTGTATACTTTTTTTCCAGCGTTTTTATGCATTTTTAAATTGCATTTTACAGTTTTTAAATATAACACAGAAAATATAAAAAGGGGCCATATTGAATAATTTTAATAAAATTATTAAAAAATCAATACTGTCAAAAGATATCACCAGCCTTGAAGTATATAACGATATAATTGCTGCAAAAGCGCTGGCAGGACAATTTGTCGTTGTAAGGGCCACTGAAACCGGCGAAAGGATCCCTCTGACAATAGCTGACAGCGATAAGGCTGAAGGGACAATCAACCTGACAATTCTTAAAAGGGGAAAATCAACCCGCCTTCTGGCAGACTTAAATGTAGGCGATGTCTTATGCGATGTTGCCGGACCTCTGGGAAAAAATACAGAGATAGAAAATTTTGGCACAGTGGCAATTATTGGCGGAGGTGTCGGTATAGCGCCAACCCTGCCCATAATAAAAGCAATGAAAAGAGCCGGAAATTATGTGGTTTCCATTCTTGGCGCAAAAAATGCAGATGGACTTATTTTTGAGGATATTATAAAAGAAAACAGCAATGAATTTTATATCTGCACAGATGACGGGAGCATAGGTTACAAAGGCTTTGTCTCAGGCTTTTTTTCTGAATATCTTAAAAACAACCCGGAAAGAAAATTTTCACGAGTGATTGCAATAGGGCCGGCTTTAATGATGAAAGCTGTATGTGAAGTAACAAAGCCATACAATATCCACACTATTGTATCTTTAAATCCTATAATGGTCGATGGCACCGGAATGTGCGGCTCCTGCAGAGTCGAAGTCGATGGAAAAACAAAATTTGCCTGTGTGGACGGCCCGGAATTTGACGGCCATCTTGTTGATTTCGGCCTGCTTTTAAACAGGCTTAATATTTATTGTGAAGAAGAAAATTTAGCTTTTAAAGAATATACGGAGAAACACAAATGCAAGATGATATAACAAATAGGGAAAAACCAAAAAAAATCAAAATACCAAGGACCAAAATAGCGCAGCAGAGGCCTGAAGTAAGGGTAAATAACTTTAATGAAGTAGAGTTAGGCTATACTGAAGAAGAAGCCTTAGCCGAAAGTTCCAGGTGCCTTATGTGCAAAAAACCCAGGTGCATAGACGGTTGCCCGGTTGAAATCGATATAAAGAGCTTTATTGCCCTGATTAAGGAAAAAGAATACAAAAAGGCTCTTGAAAAAATCAGGGAAAAAAATTCGCTCCCCGGAGTCTGCGGACGAGTCTGCCCACAGGAGGACCAGTGCGAAAAGGTCTGTATACTTGGAATAAAAGATGACCCTGTTGCAATCGGGAAGCTTGAAAGATTTGTCGCTGACAGCGATAAAGAAAAGCAATACAGTATTAAATCTTTGGAAAGCAGACCTGCAGATAGCATAAATACCGTCAAGGAAAAAATAAAGACTGCAGTAATAGGCTCCGGACCGGCAGGGCTTACCTGCGCCGGTGAACTTGCAAAGCTTGGATATGCAGTCACAATCTTTGAAGCTCTGCATTATGCCGGAGGGGTCCTTGTATACGGAATTCCCGAATTCAGGCTTCCGAAGGCTATCGTTCAGCAGGAGGTTGATTTTGTAAAAAGCCTTGGAGTTGACTTAAAGCTAAATATGATAGTTGGAAAGACTTATACAATAGATGAGTTGCTTGACAGCGGCTATAAAAGCATATTTATAGGGACAGGCGCAGGACTTCCCTATTTCATGGGGATTCCAGGTGAAAACCTTAACGGCGTATATTCTGCAAATGAATACCTTACCAGGGTAAACCTGATGAAAGCATATCTTTTCCCAAAATGGGACACCCCTGTTATAAAGGGAAACATAGTCTCTGTTGTTGGCGGCGGCAATGTTGCACTGGACTCTGCAAGAACCGCTAAAAGGCTTGGAGCCAAAAAAGTATACATAATCTACAGAAGAAGCGAAGTTGAAATGCCCGGCAGGATCGAAGAGATACACCATGCAATAGAAGAAGGCATTGAAATGGTATTTTTAACAAATCCGGTTGAATTGCTTGGAGAAAACGGATGGGTCAAAAAATTAAAATGTATCAGGATGGAACTGGGTGAGCCTGATGATTCAGGACGCAGGAGGCCGGTTCCTGTCAAAGACTCTGAATATGAGATCGATACAGATATTGTGGTAATTGCAATAGGCCAGGGTCCTAATCCTGTGCTTATGCAGACATCCACTGATATAACTTTAAACAAGCGCGGCAATATTGTTGCGGATGAATCAGGCAAAACAAGCAAAAAAGGTGTTTTTGCAGGCGGCGACATAGTCACAGGCACGGCGACAGTAATACTTGCGATGGGTGCAGGCAGAACAGCTGCCATAGCAATGGACGATTATATAAAAACCGGCAAATGGTAATACAAAGCAAGACAGGAAAAAGCCAGACAGAAAAAAATGAAAAAAATTTTTTTAACAATATTTTGCATATTTCTTATAATTGCTGTTTTATCTTTTACGGGATGCATTAAAAGCAGCACAAATACATCAGGTAATTCTGATGTGGAATTAAATGATACGGCATCGGCAGCATCAGAATCCAAATCATCAGCTGAAGCTAATTCCGAAAACACCTCTGATTCAACTGCATCTAAAGTTACCATAGATAACAGTGAACGCCAGGAATCATTGGATACCGATTCTGCAATAAATGTAAAGATAGCTTCCCTTAAGGGCCCTACTTCCATTGGTATGCTGAAGCTTCACAAAGAAAATCCTTCTCTTGGAAACAATGTAAGCTCAAGCTATGAAATTGTTCCAAACCCCGAAGTCATGGTTTCAAAAATACTTTCCAATGAGGTCCAGATTGCTTCCCTGCCTACTAATGTGGCAGCCAGACTTTATAATAAAGGCTCCGGTTACAGGATTGCAGCCATTACAGGTTATGGGGTCCTGTACCTTCTGCAGCAGACTTCGGATATCAGGACCTGGGATGATTTAAGAAATAAAACAATCAATGTGATTTCAAAAGGTTCAACCCCAGATATAGCGTTACGCTACCTGCTTGAAAAAAATGGGCCTAATTTACTGAGCGATGTTACGCTTGATTATACTCTTGAACAAGTGGAGCTTTCCCAGCTAATGATTGCCGGCAAAGCAGATTTGGCACTACTTCCTGAACCGTTTGTGACCATGATTATAAAAAGGAATCCAAAAGTAACAATCGCATTCGATATAGAACAGCAATGGGAAAAAGCCGGCAACGGTGACCCGATGCCAATGTCATGCGTTGTGGTCAACGGGGATTTTGCAGACAAGCATAGGGAAATTGTGGATGAGTTTTTAAAGCAATATCAGCAGAGCACTATTTGGGCCACAGAAAATATCAAAGACGCCTCATTACTAGTTGAGGAGTTTAAGATAGGAATGGATGCCGCTACCGCAGAAGAAGCGATACCAAGGTGTAATATACGCTTTACAACCCTTGATGACTCAAAAGAAATCATTAAAAACTACATCAATACCATACTGGGATTTTCCCCTGAAGATGTGGGAGGAAAAATGCCTGATGAAAATTTCTATTACTAAAAAGGACCGGCTTTACACTGTTTTATCTTTTGTATTACTGCTTTCAATATGGAAAATAATATCCGTTATAGTAAATTCAGCAATCATAGTTCCATCCCCTGAAAGCACCCTTATAAGCCTTTTTAACCTTTTAAAAACCCGGGATTTTTTTATCATAATCCTTTTTTCCCTCGAGCGGGGCCTCATAGGTTTTGCAATATCATTTGTTCTTGGGCTATTGGTGGGTTTTGCTGCAGGCTTTAACAGGATATTTAATAAGATCTTTGAACCTTTCCTGGTAATTATCCGGTCGACTCCCGTAATGACAATAATATTAATTGCATTAATATGGTTTAAGGCAAACAATGTACCCATATTTGCAAGCTTTCTGATGTCTTTTCCCATTATATGCACAAATGTAATTGAAGGTATTAAAAATATTGATCCAAAGCTGCTGGAGATGGCAAAAATATACAGGATAAAAAGAAAAAGGGTTATAAAAGAAATTTACCTGCCGTCTATCGTACCATTTTTAACAGCAGCGATTTCCACTGCATTTGGAATAGGATGGAAAGTGGTCATAGCTGCGGAAGTATTGAGCCAGCCCAAATATGCCATAGGAAGCAGCCTTCAGAATTCAAAAATATACCTTAATATAAACGACGTCTTTGCGTGGACCATAATTGCAATACTTATAGGGTATTTGTTTGAAAGGCTCATAAGATTAATTGAAAAAAAATCTTTGAAATGGAAAAGAGAATATGGCGCTGGTTATTAAAAATTTATATAAAAGTTATCCCAAGATCAGTATTTTCAGCGGACTTAATATGGATATCCGTGAAAATAAGATTACATGCATTCTTGGACCTTCCGGGATTGGAAAAACAACCCTTTTAAATATAATCAGCGGTATTACTGCACCGGAGAGCGGCAATATTTCAGATTTTAAAGATAAAGACTTTTCGTACATATTCCAGGAACCAAGACTTTTATATTGGAAAACAGTCTATGAAAATATAAATTTTGTATTAAGGGACATTTATAAAGAAAAAGAGTTAAAGTCAAGAGTAAATAACTATCTTGAAATTGTCGGTCTATATAAATACAGGGATTATTATCCTAATAATCTAAGCGGCGGTATGCAGCAGAGAGTGTCGATTGCCAGGGCATTTGCCTATCCCTCTGAAATACTGCTGATGGACGAACCTTTTAAAAGTCTTGATGCCAAACTGAAGAAAAACCTGCTGCACTCCTTTATGGCTCTTTGGGAAGCTGACAAGAGGACCGTAGTTTTTGTAACGCATGATATTGAAGAAGCGGCTTATGTAAGCGATTTTGTCTATGTGCTTGAAGACAGTTTCCCTACAAAAATTAAAAACACGATGCAGATAGATAAAAGCTATAAAGAAAGGCTTGATGATTACCAGTCAGTAAGAGAAATTAAAAAAACACTGGTAGACTTCTTTTGAGTTTTACTCCCACTTATCCAGGGATATCTTTAATGACTCATACCCTTTTTCCCCGGCAATTTCATACAAGCTGATTCCCTGGCCCAGAGCTTGGGCCGTTTGCATCATTGCCCTTGCGCCCTCAGTCGGACCGTTTGGATGCCCGAGTATTGCTCCGCCAACTGCCAATATTATCTCTCTACCAAGATCTTTTACTATTTTTTCAGAGCTGTTTGGATGGACGCCCCCGCCAATTGCAGGCATTGTTGATTTAAGGCCCCCCAGTGCAAGCCTGTGCATATCAGCAATTTGCCTGTATCTTCTTTTAAGAAACGGATAAGTGCTGTAAGGAGAACTGAATAAAACTATATCTGCCCCTGCCATTCTTGCCATTTTCCCCAGAAGCAGGGGTGTGGAAAGACCTGTACTGCAGGATTCTGTAATTGAACCTGCGCCAGCGTAATGCCCTACAACCGGAACGTTTATTCTGCTGTCTTCTGATAGAGCCTGCAAGGTCGAAAGGCCTGAGGCTATAAAGTTTATCATTAACATTTTAGCTCCTGCGTCAATTGCCCTGAGTGCGTTTTCAAGGCATCTGTCAAGCCTGTCTGTTATATTGACACAATAAACTGTCTTGTGTCCTGTAATTGCTTCTACTTCTTTTGATACAGTATTATTTGCTTTTACCCTGTCAACTATCGGACTATAGGCGGTATCTGCAAGCAACTCGTCATCTTTTATAATATCGACTCCGCCAAGAGCTATCTCTTTAAATATTTTGGCACCTTCAGAAGGACTGTAACCCAGGCAGGGTTTTATCATATTAAGGACTATGGGCCTTCTTTTTTGAATACCAAGATATTTGTAAATACCATCGATTCCGAACCCGGGCCCTTTAAATGCATTTAAGTATTTCCGGGAAAACTTGATGTCTACAAGCTTTACCTGTGCGGATGTGGATACATCATTACCCATAAGGGTTGTAAACATCATGGGAAACTGGGGTGAAAAATTCTCATCCGGAAATGCAATCTGAATGACATGGAAATTAAATTCCGGCTCATCTGTTGTAAGTTCCGCAGGAGGTATGTCATAGATACTTACAAGTTTGCCTCCATATTGCTTCTTCATCTGCGGTGTAATGCCCGGTATGGGCACCCATGTCCCGATTGTCTGCCCTACTGCAAATGATTGGGCTTTCTCATATATATCTTCTCCTGCGACTTTGGACCCGTAGAAATAGGTGGCAATTATATAATCGCCCTCAAAAGCTTCTTCAGGCATTATCAGCAGCGATACTTCTTCTTCTGCATCTGCTTTACCAATATCTGCAATTGTATCCTTGATTTGTTTTACCATTGAACCAATTCTCGCATAATCGAGATTAAAAACTTTTTAAAAATATAGCATTTCAGAAATCTCATTATTTTTAAAAACTTTTAGCCCTTAAGGCTATCTCTTAACGTTAGCTCTTAAGGCTAGCCTATTTATTCACAAACTCGATATTAAGCATATGAGTCGAGCATGAAATGCAGGGGTCGTATGCCCTTATAAGCATCTCGCACGCCAGCTGTATTTCTGCCTCCGTCTTTTCAATTATAGCCGGAACCAGTTGCGCCATATCCAGCTCAATGTTTGCATAGTTCATGTTTGTAGGTATTATAAGATTTGCCTTGGTGACTTTACCTTCTTCATTATATGTATAATCATGTATCAAAAGGCCCCTCGGCGCTTCCATAGCCCCGACTCCCCTGCCGGCTTTTGGCTTTATTTCGGCCATTGTTTTGCTTTCGTCAAGGCCGCTTGCAAGGAGTTCGTCGATGAGCCTTATGCTGTCATCAACACTATGTACGATTTCTACAAACTGCGCAATGTTTATCATATAAGTATTATAGCATGGCGCTTTCAAACCAAGTTCTTCAGCATAAGTCTTTGCATTGTCGGTAAGCTGGGAATAGTTATTATTTACTCTTGAAAGGGCCCCAACCATATAGGAATCCCTGGATGCACTGCAATGCTTGCCTGTAGAGTGCTGTACAACTGTTTCTTTAATCCTGCTAAGATATTCTTGCGGCTTTATTGTCCAACCATCAGAAGACTTTATATCGCCGTCATAGAGGGCATAGTCTTCGTTATCCGATAAACAAATATATTCAGTTTCCCTTTCAAATTCAGGTATCTTTAAAGTCTTTAAGACTTTAACGGAAGTCTCAACATCGGGATACAAAGATACCAGCATTTCCCTTATTCTAAGGAGATCTTCAGCTGAAGGCAATTTTGTAAATCCGCCAACTACGGTTGTCAGGGGGTGAATAGCTCTGCCGCCGATTATTCTTACTATTTCATTTCCTATTTTTTTTACTTTTACTGCAATATTTACAATTGCCGGATTTGTTTCAAGGAGAGGCAGTACGCTTCCAATGCCAAGAAAATCGGGAGCGGCCAGGAAAAATACATGAAGGCTGTTGCTCTGAATATATTCTCCGTGGTTAACAAGTTTTCTTAGTTTGATTATCTGGTCATTAAGCTTAATGCCAAAAACAGCTTCTGTAGCTTTAATTGATGTAAAAGTATGTGCAACTGAACATATCCCGCAAATCCTTGATGTTATGTATGACGGTTCAGTATAATTCCTGCCAACAAGCATCGCTTCAAAAAACCTTGGCGATTCCGGTATCCTCATCTGGAGTTTTTCTATTTTCTTATTCTTTACATCAAGCACCAAATCTCCGTGGCCCTCTACCCTCGGCAGCGGTGTTACTTCTATATTTAAATTTGTCGCCATATCGTTGACCTCCAAAAAATAATTATTTAGATTTTTGTTCTATTTTTACACAAGCGTTATAAAGGTTAAAACCTTCCATAATGTCTTCAACTGTAAGTCCATATTGTGAAAGAAGATCTTTCTGGGCATTTACGTTCGGATCATCTATCGACCCGCGGCATGCGACACAACTGTATTTTGCGCTTGGACACCTTGCGTTGCAGCCGGCTCTAGCAACAGGTCCCATACAGCGTATGCCAAATTCATAAAGACATGTATTTCCAAGCCTTTTACACTCCACACAAACCGGATAACTTGGTATTTCAGGAACTTTTCCCATTATCAGTGCGCTTACAATATCCACTATTTCAGATCTTGTGGGAGGACATCCCCTTGCATGATAGTCCACTTTTACATAATCGCTTATAGGTTTTGTATCTATGGAATCTATCCATCCTTTTTTATCGCCATAAACAAGCTCTTTGGCCCTTTCGGTGCCATATAGGTTTTTCAAGCAGTTTAGCCCTCCGGTGCTTGCGCATGCTCCAACCGCTATTATGATTTTTGCTATTTTACCGATATGTTCAAGCCTCTCAACATCATGCATGGTTGTAACAGAGCCTTCAACCAAAGCTATCTCATATGTATCACTATGCTCAGAAATGGCCTCTGTAAAATGAACAATGTCAACAGCACTAATAAAATCTATCAGCTGATCTTCAAGATTTAGTATTTCAAGCTGGCAGCCGCCGCAGCCGGTCAGACCAAATACTCCAACTTTTGGCTTACTCATTTATAATGCCTCCTTTAAGTTCTTAATTTCCCATAAACTGAATATCGGGCCGTCAACACAACATAATTTATCACCTATGTGACAGTGGTTGCATTTGCCGACTCCGCATTCCATTCTTCTTTCCATATCAAGAAAGATATTTTCCGGCTTATATTTCTTTTCCTCAAGCTCAATCATTACAAACCGGTACATTATCGGAGGGCCGCATACGACTGCATAAGTATCTTCGGGAAGATATTTAAGTCCCGGAATAAGATTGGTGCATACTCCTACTGATTCATTCCAATTCTCGTCAGGCCTGTCAACAGTAAGCATAACGTCAATATCATCCCTTTTCTTTAATTCTTGTACTTCATCTTTATAAAGTAAAAGATTTGGTTCCACGCAACCGTAGATCAATGTAAGCCCTTTATAACTTTTTCTGTCCTCAAGAATAAGTTTTATAAGGGAGCGTACAGGAGCAAGGCCTAATCCTCCGGCAATTATAACGACATTATTTCCTTTCATTTTTTCATATGGAAAATAGCCTTTTCCAAAGGGGCCCCTTATCCCTATTTTGGCTCCCACCATTAATTTATGCATTGCGCCTGAGACACTTCCTATATTCCTTACGCATAATTCAAAAGAGCCCTTTTGGTTTGGAGACGAAGGAATTGAAAATGGGGCCTCACCTATTCCAAAAACAGTGACTTCTAAAAACTGCCCCGGTAAAAACGTAAACTGTTCCCTTTTTTCTTTATCGTCAAACCGGATAACAAACTTTTTTTCTGTCGGGGTGAGATCTTCCGTTTCTGTAATAGTAGCTATATCCGGAACATATAAAGGTTGATTTTTTGTTTTTTCTGCCATTTCCAATACCATTTTTACAAACTCACCTCTTCCTTTATTGCATTAATATCTTCATAAATATTTATTTTGGCAAGGCATGTCTCAACACATCTCCCGCATCCGATGCAGGAATTTGTCCCGAATTTATCAACGAATGTTTTAAGCTTGCATCTGTAACGCTGCTTTAACCTGTTTGCCCTGTTCGGCCTGAAATTATGCCCCCCGGCAACAAGTCCGTAATCCGGTATCATACAAGAGTCCCATTCACGTGACTTAATACCTGTCTCTAAATCGATTTTCATATCATCTTTCACGTTAAAACAAAAACAAGTCGGGCAGACAAGGTTGCAGGAACCGCAGGAAAAACAGTTTTTTGAAAGCCTGTCCCATAACTCATTTTTGCCATATATCACTTCAAAATTTTCATGAAAATTACTTACATCAGCAGAAACTTTAAATTTGCTTTGGTAGGCTTCTTTAAATTTATCGTAAGCATTGAAATCTGCTGCAGCAGCTTCTTTTACCTTTGCAAATTTTGATAAAAGTTCCGTTCCTTTTGGTGTGGCAACTCTTATAAAATATTTGCTGCCAATATCTGTCATGAAAAGGTCAAATCCAGAGTTGGCATATTCTGAACCCATTTCAGTTGCAAAATTAGTATCAGAAGGAGTGGTATCCATTCCTATGACAATCAGCTTTTCCCTTTTTTCCACATAATTATCGTCAATAAAATCGGTTGTAAATATCCTGTCAAGAAAATTCATTCCGTTTAAATCCCAGGCATTTATACCAAAAAGTATTTTTTCTTCACTCTCGTTTAAAGGCTCTATCTTAATATTATTTGTAGTATAGCTTATAAGCCCTTCTTCTGATGGAAATAATATTTTTTTTGCAGGAGGAAGTGTTGTTTTTACATAGCCAAGATCGATTTCGTCAAAATTTTTAACCGGTAAAAAATCATGCAGGACCTTATTTATTTTTTTTGGCCCTATCACATTATAATTTTTAATTAGGCCGGATAAGAAATCCTTATAATTATTCTTGTCCAGAACTTTATAAAGCATTTGTCTCCCTTCTTAGATAATACTATATTAAAGATTAATTTTAAGTTAAAACCACATCAATTTATAGAATTAATTAAAATATTTTGAAATCAGGCATCATTTCGAATGAATAATCTTTTACTCATCGAAAGCTTTTTTTATCGTAAACGTTTCAGAATCTGCAAAATCACCAGCCACTGTAAAATCATCAATCTCGGCAAAATTATCAGCCGAAACAACTTAAAATTAATTTATAACTAATTTATAAACTCTGCGACTTTTGCCAGAAGCTGGTCGGGCTTTATTGTTTTTTCAAGTACAGCTTTAACAGGGAGCCATGTGCCGTCAGGCTCAA
This sequence comes from Candidatus Humimicrobiales bacterium, assembly GCA_038320085.1. Lineage (GTDB taxonomy): Bacteria > Actinomycetota > Humimicrobiia > Humimicrobiales > Humimicrobiaceae > Fen731. The sequence goes on along the minus strand of JBBQDW010000003.1, from coordinate 15,097 downwards.
AGCCGAAAGCCAGGTTCATCTGTTCCCTGATGCCGGTAATCATTATTATCGGTACTGATTTTAAATCTTCATCTTTCTGGAATTCTCTGCTTACTTCAAAACCTTCAGTGTTTTTTGTCATCATAACATCAAGAATTATAAGGTCAGGAATTATTTCCTTTGCTTTTTTGAAACCTTCCGTGCCATCCGGAGCAGATTCCACCTTATAGTCTCTTGCTTCAAGCACTGCTGTTATCGAATCTACAAAATCCGGGTCATCATCAATAATAAGAATCTTTTTCCCACTCATTTGGATATACCTCCTGTAAAATTAAACTTTTATTAAGATACTAGATTATTAAAAATTAAACAAATAAAAACTGCAATATTTTAAATAAAATATGTAACAATAACAACAAATAAAAACTGCAAAATAGCAGACTTTAGTTTACAGCGGCGGCAAAATCCAAATCGCTTTCGGCCCTTAACCCATGTATGATTGCAGCTATTTTTTTTGTTGTCAGTTTCTCATAGACTTTACCATTTATCATCATTACAGGCGCAAGTCCGCAGCAGCCAAGACAGTATTTTGCTTCTATTGTAAACAATCCATCCGAAGTGGTTTCATTAAGTTCGGTACCAAGTATTTCTTTAAGTTTGTTTAGCACCCGCTTTGAACCCTTTACATAACAGGCAGTCCCAAGGCAAACAGATATTATATATTTCCCTCTTGGTATCAATGTAAAGTAATGATAAAAAGTCACTATGCCCCAGATACGTGCAGACGGTATCTCCATCTTCGTGCTGATTGTATCTATGGCTTCCTCACTTATGTAGCCATAGATTTCCTGCGCTTTATGAAGAATAGACATCAGCGCCGCATTGTAATAGCCCTTTTCATGCTTTTCTGAAATAAAGCTTATAAGCTCTGATTTTTTATTGCTGACAGTTTCACTTGTTTGCATAACATTTTCCATTTCTTACCTCTTATCCTAACATTATCACTTAATTAAAAATAATCCCTTCAAAACTTTTAAGTTTATTTTTTATACACACCTGTCGGATATTTCTGCTTATAATGTGTATGCAGGATTTTATGAGATTTCGGCCCCAATGGCCTTTCAAAAAATTCCTTGTAAATCCTCTGTATCTCAGGATTTTCATGGCTTCTTCTAATGGTTTTGGCCCTGTCAAGCGCGTATAAAACACTTGCCCTTTTCTTTAGAAGCTCCTCGTCCAAAGCAACGTATTCTGAACCGGCATAAGGCTGGCCCCCGCCATTGATACATCCTCCCGGACATGACATTATCTCAATAAAATGAAATCTGTTTGGATCTTTTTTCATCATGTCTATTACGATATTTGCATTTCCAAGGCCATGCGCCACTGCGACCCTGACTTCTTTATCGCCAAGCATTACCTTTGCTTCCTTTATGCCTTCAAAACCACGCAGAGCGGCAAACTCAAGATCGATAATCGATTCACCCATATATACTTCATAAGCTGTCCTTAGGGCTGCTTCCATTACTCCTCCGGTTACACCAAAAATAGTAGCAGCGCCGCTTGAGAATCCGAACAGATTATCAAATTCCTCTCCTTCAGTTTTTGCCAAATCAATCCCTGCTGACTTTATCATCCATGCAATCTCTCTTGTTGTGACAACTATGTCAGTAAGCTTGACACCGTCAAGGCTGAGTTCTTCCCTATCGGCCTCATATTTTTTAGCTGTGCATGGCATTATTGCAACGCTTAAAATATCTTTCGGGTCAATCCCCCTCTTTTGCGCATAATAGGTCTTCAACACTGAGCTCTGCATACTCATGGGAGACTTACAGGTTGATATATTAGGCAGTATTTCCGGATGGAACTGCTCTGCATACTTTATCCATGCCGGTGAACAAGATGTGATCATTGGCAGATCTCTGCCGGTTGTAAATCTCTCCAGGAATTCATAGCCTTCTTCCATTATAGTCAGGTCCGCAGAAAACTGGGTATCAAAGACAAGGTCAAAACCAAGTTTTCTAAGCGCGGCCACTGTCTGTTTTTCAAAATTTGTCCCTGCAGGAAATCCGAATGCTTCACCTATAGCGGCCCTGACGGCTGGCGCCACCTGGACGATTTTCAACTTTTTATCACTGGACAGCTCCCTGAAGAGCTCTACGGTATAATACTTTTCAGAAAGAGCTGCAGTGGGGCATACATTTATGCACTGGCCGCAATTTATACAAACTGAGCTGCTTATGGGATTGTTGTACGCTGTCATGACCACACTGTTAAATCCCCTGCCGGCAAAGTTTATTGCATTAACCCCCTGGATCTCGGCGCAAAGCCTGACGCATCTTCCGCAAAGTATACATTTATTAGGATCCCTTGTAATTGAAGGAGAAGAAAGATCTATATCATATAATTTTTTTTCACCGGAAAAATGTCTTTTTTTAATACCGATTGACCTGGAAACCTTCTGAAGCTCGCAGTTGCTGTCTCTTTCACAGGTATTGCAGTCGATCGGGTGGTTATCCAAAATCAGCTCAAGCAAATCCCTTCTTGCTTTTCTTAAATCTGAAGTATTTGTCTTTACCTTCATACCCTCAGCAACTTTTGCAGTACAGCTAGTAACATAATTTGCATTACCTTCGACCTCTACAATGCAAATCCTGCATGCTCCTTCAACAGAAAGCTTCGGATGATAACATAGCCTTGGGAGATGAAAGCCTATTTTGTCAAGGGCCTGCATAATTGTCTGGCCGGACTCAACATCGTAATCCTTGTTATTTACATTAATTTTTATAGTATCGCTCATTATTCTTTTTCCTCCTTATCGCACCTTAAGCAGTGCTTTGCTTCACATACAGCCTGGTGCATGGAAAACCCTAATTCTGTTTCAATAAAATTGCCTTTTCTTTGAGCCATTTCAAGCATTGGGATATCAAATCTTTCAAGGCTTTCGATTTCCTCTTCCGTCATTTCTACAATGGCGACATCAGCAGCGGGCTTTGTAACGCTGTATTCCCTGGTAAGCTCTTCACCCTTTATATATTTGTCTATCATCCCGGCTGCAACCTTTCCATGAGACATGGCCTCAGTAACTGTTTTGGGGCCAAGCACAACATCCCCGCCTGCAAAAATACCTTCTGAGCCGGTATAATAAGTCTCATTATTGACCTCTATAGTCTTCCATTTTGAGAGCTTGATTCCTCCGCCGTTTTCACTTGAAACAAAGCCAATATCAGGTTCCTGGCTTATAGCCGGGACAAGAGTGTCTATTTCAATGATAAATTCTGAGCCTTGCTTTGGCACAGGACGACGTCTTCCGCTTTTGTCTATGTCACCAAGCTCCATCCTGATGCACTCAAGTTTTTTGACCCTGCCGTTTTCAGCAATCACTCTTACCGGAGCCACCAGATACTGTATATTTATGCCTTCTTTTATGGCTTCGTCTATTTCTTCCTGCCAGGCAGGCATTTCATTTTTGGTTCTTCTGTAAAGAAGGTCCGCCTTTACGCCAAGCCTGTTTAAAGTCCTGACTGCATCTATTGCAGCATTTCCTCCGCCTATCACAGCTGCCTTTTGCCCGATATTTACTTTTTTACCAAGATTTATATCCCTGAGCAGTTCGACTGCGTCTATTACTCCAGGCAAATCTTCACCTGGAATACCAAGTTTTAATCCTTTATGGGCTCCTGCTGCAATAAATATTGCATTAAATTCTTTTTTGATATCAGAAAAACTTATATCTTTTCCGATTTCAGTATTTAATTTAAGCTGAACTCCAAGGCTTAAAATATTATTTATTTCGTATTTGAGCAATGCTTTTGGAAGCCTGTATTCCGGTATTGCAACAGCAAGCATTCCTCCGGCAACAGGCAGTTTTTCAAAAATAGTAACTTTATAGCCTTCAAGCGCAAGATAGTAAGCGCATGTAAGTCCTGCAGGGCCCGAACCGATAATAGCGACTTTCCCGTCTTTTGCCGCATTAGGGACCGGCATGCTGTCCAACTTGTTTTCCATGGCATAGTCGGTAAGAAATCTCTTGATTTCCCTTATGGCTATAGGTTTGTCTATTTTCCCTCTCCTGCATTTGCTTTCACATGGATGATGGCACACCCTCCCGCAAATAATCGGCAAAGGATTTTCGCTGTAAAGTATCTGTACAGCCTTATCAAATTTTTCCTGGGCCATAAGGCCTATGTAGGAAGGGATACCGCTGCCGCCGATAAAACATGAGTGCTGGCAAGGAGATGAGATTATGCCCTTACACACCGCTGCCCTGCATTTTTTTAATCTCACATGTTCATCATATTCATTTTTAAAATATTTCATTGTTGTCAGTACCGGATTTGGTGCAGACTGTCCGAGCCCGCAAAGCGCTGTCTTTTTTATAAGATTTGCAAGGCGCATCAGATTATCGATGTCTTCTTGCTCCCCATTTCCGGAAGTGATCCTGGTCAATATCTCAAGCATTCTTTTAGTGCCTTCGCGGCAGGGGGTACATTTCCCGCAGGATTCATTCTGTGTAAACTCAAGAAAATATCGTGCAATATCTATCATACAGTCATCTTCATCAAGCACTATCATCCCGCCTGAACCCATAATAGAGCCCAGCGCTTTTAAAGAATCATAATCTACCGTACTGTCAAGAAATTCCTCCGGTATGCATCCGCCGGAGGGTCCGCCTGTCAGCAATGCCTTAAATTTCTTGTTGTCTTTTATGCCGCCGCCGATATCATAGACAATCTCTCTTAAAGTAATACCCATCGGCACTTCTATGAGCCCGGTATTATTGACCTTTCCAGAAAGCGCAAAAACCTTTGTGCCCTTGCTTTCTTTTGTGCCGATTAAAGCAAAATTCTCGTAACCGTCAAGTATTATTACGCCTATATTTGCAAATGTTTCCACATTATTTATAAGGGTCGGCTTGCCCCAGAGCCCACGCGCAGCAGGATAAGGCGGTTTTGTTGTCGGAACGCCCCTGCCTCCCTCTATCGAGTGTATCAGCGCTGTTTCCTCGCCGCAGACAAATGCTCCAGCCCCAAGTACAAGCTCTATATCAAAATCATACCCCGTACCCAGGATATTTTTGCCTAAAAATCCGTATTTTTCTGCATCTTTTATTGCGATCCTCAGCCTGTCAATTGCAAGAGGATATTCTGCCCTTATATAGACAAAACCTTTTTTTGCGCCAATTGCATAGCCTGCTATCACCATGCCTTCAAGCACAATATGCGGATCTCCTTCAAGGGCGCTTCTGTCCATAAATGCGCCCGGATCACCTTCGTCGGCATTGCAGATGACATATTTTTCCTTCTCCTCTTCCTGTGCGACAAGTTTCCATTTGAGCCCTGTCGGAAAGCCTCCCCCGCCCCTGCCTCTTAGTCCGGATTTGGTTATCTCTTCAATTACCTGCGCTGGGGTGTATTCTGTAAGTACTTTCGCTAAAGATTCATAGCCTCTTACGGAAAGATAATCATCAATGCTTTCAGGATCAATGATCCCGCAGTTTCTAAGGGTGATTCTTTTCTGCTTGCTAAAAAAATCAACATCACCGAAAACAAACTTTGACCTGTCTGTCAGCATGAAGGGATCCGTTTTTAAGCTTTCTGATCTTTCTGCTGACTGGACATTGTTTTCGAGAATATGTTTTTTAATAATCTCTTTTGCTTTTTCGCTGTTTACGTTTATGTATTTGAATGGCACCTTTCCTGCCTGCAAAACTTCGACAGTCGGTTCAAGGTTACATCTTCCGGCGCAGCCTTTCTGCTTTAACTGTATATCTTTTATCGAATTGTCCGCGATCTCTTTCTGAAAAGTATCCCACACATCTTTGCTTCCTGCAGCAATCTCACACGTAGACATACCTACGTAAATTCGAGTGGCAGAAAGCAGGCCTTTTTCTATAAGGTCCTGTATTGCTCCCTGTTTGATACTTTTCAGGTTTTCTATAGCTGTTGCCATAACTAAACCCTTTCTATTTCAAATATAAATTCATTGCCGTTATCATTTGTTTCAACCCAGATACTTCCTCCAAGGTTTTTAATTATATCTTTAATAATAAACAACCCCAGTCCGGTACCTTTTATTTTTTTATCATGTTCCTTCTCAAGGCGCGAGAATTTTTTAAACAATTTCGATTTATCTTCCGGTGTTATCGGTATTCCGTCATTGTATACTACAAATCTTATTAGATTATCGCCCTCTTTTTCTGCGCTTATAACAATACTGCCTTCCTTAACACCGTACTTGATTGCATTACTGACAAGATTATTAAAAATTGTCATAAGCAGTGTCCTGTCTGAAACTATTATCAGGTCCTTTGAAATCTTGTTTTCAAAAACCACCCTGTTTTCATAAATCTCTGTTAAAAAAGCGTCTTCAACTTCATTTATTATATCTTCGTTTACATTAATATTTGTTTTGCGGATTTTTAATTTTCCATCTTCAAGCCTGGAAATGTCCAGAAAGTCCTTTATTGTCGATTCAAGCCTGCGCAGATTTCTTATCGTTGTCTCTATGCTTGCGCGCTGCTTGAAATTAAGCATTCCAAGCAAACCATCCCTTATTGAATACACGCATAAAATCGTTGAGCCCAGCACTCCTTTTAACTCGTGCGATACAAACTCCATGGTGTTAATATCGCTAATGTCAAGGCTGGCCGGTGATTTGGAATTGGCGGCCGAAGTACTGTCGGCACCGCATAAAGTTTTTTCAGCATGCTCTAAAGATTTAGAAGTCCCTGCCCCCTGGTTGCAAGTACCGGCGGCAGTGCCGGTATCTGCGGCAGAATCAAAAGTATCCGGTAAAGCTTTATCGGTATCCGCCGAGTTTCCGGTACCGGCAGCCGGGCCGTCCGATTTGCCTGGGCCGGTACTGCCGCTGTTGTTTATTTCTAATACTAATAAATATTTTCCAAACTTTATACGCATTTTACACTGCTGTCTGACCGTCTATATTTTTCTTATTAATATCTTTACGCTAAAAGGTTTAATTTATACCTGTTTTTCTTAAACGATTTAAAAAGCTTTCATTTATCCCGGTTTCTTAACAACCGGCAAAGCAAAAAATCAACTCGTTTTAAGAAAAATTTAATCCACTTGTAACATTTTTGTAACTTTTTAAAAATCAAGTTATATTATCACTTCCAAATAATTATAGCAATAAAAAACTGCAAATTTGTAATAAGTTTGTAACAATAAAAAATAATACTCCGGGAAGGAAAAATATATATAGCTAATTAATATTTTAATACTTCGAATTTTTTTTCAACCCAGTTTATCCAGCTATCCACACCCAGGCCATTTTTACAGGACAGCCGGATTATTTCAATTTCAGGGTTTAGCTCTTTAATCTTTGCGGTAAAAAAATCATCATTAAAATCACTATATGGCATCATGTCAGTTTTATTTAATATTACAAGGTCAGTTTTAATAAAAGCTTTGGGATATTTTACAGGTTTATCATCACCTTCACTGACAGAAGAGAGGAGCAGCCGGTACGACTCACCAAGGTCAAAACCGACAGGACAGATTAGGTTGCCCACATTTTCTATAAACAATATGTCAAGACTACCAATGTCAAGTTTCTCTACTGCTTTTGCAACCATTGAAGCATTAAGATGGCATGTTCCGCCAGTATTTATCTGTACTACATCATCTGTTAAGGATTTTATTTTTTCAGAGTCATGAGTTGAAGATATGTCACCCTCTATTACCCCTATTTTATATTTTTTGCCAATCCTTCTTATTGTCTCCATTATAAGTGTTGTTTTGCCGGCTCCCGGCGCAGAAAGTATATTTATGACAATTACTTTATTGCTTTTAAAAAGACTCCTGTTGATATCTGCTTCTTCTTTATTGTACTGCATTACATTTTCAACGACTTCTATTTTCATTTTTATAACCATTCCTTTCGCTTCGCTCAAGGCTAAAAACCGGATGAAAACTGTTGACCTTAAGCCTGTTTTTTTTAATAGATTATGTTAATTTGTTTTCTTTTAAGACTTCTCTTTACCATCACCTTGTCAGTCTGTGTAAAACCAAAAGATTATACTATTTTAAATACTTAATTCAACCTTTGCAAAACGCTTTTACAAAACGCTTTATAAACCTTTATCATTAAGCGCATAATCTTTTGTAAATTTCAACACTCTCTAACAGCTGCTCTTTAAGTGACAGCCGGTAAAACTATTTTATTTTCTTATTTTCTTTTTTATTATAATTTCACTATGATTTTACATAAAGCATAAAAAGGTTTTTTAGAAAAATATTATAATTTCACCAATTTTAAATTATAATCTATTTAAATTTTTAACTGACTAAAAAAGGATTTAAAAAAAATGGTTGATATCCTGCCTTTCAATGGTTTACGCTTTGATTTGCATCTGACAGGAGAACTGTCTAAACTCATCGCTCCCCCTTATGACATTATCTCGCCTTTGCAAAAGCAGCAGCTGAAAGATCAGAGCCCTTATAATATTGTAAACTTAACACTTCCTGATGATTCAAATGAAAAGAGCCGCTATGAAAACGCAAAAACGACACTTCAGGATTTTATAAAAAAAGGCATATTAAAAGCTGACCCGGAAAAGTGTTTCTATATCTTTGAAGAGTTTTTTGTCGACGATGACTCAAAAATTAAAAGCTTTACCGGGCTGGTGGGCCTCTTAAAAATAGAAGACTACGGCGAAGGAAAAGTATTAAGGCATGAGCAAACCCTCTCCAAACCAAAAGAAGACAGGCTGAACCTTTTAAATGCGTGTGAAACCAATTTTGAATTTATATATACCATTTACAATGATTCCGATACCGGTGTTAGCGATATCCTGGATAAGGAAAAAAAGAAAGAGCCTCTCGCTTATTCTGATGCTGCATATGACCATTCATTGAAATTTAAATTCTGGAAAGTATCTGATAAAAAAACCCTTTCAGCAATTAGAGAGATAATGAAATCCAAGACACTGCTAATTGCAGACGGACACCATCGTTATGAGACTTCGAGGCTTTACAGTAAATCGGTTCCGGTGCAGCCGCGGACCTATACCGGCAAAACTATTGACCAAGAAGATGCCATGCCCCAGGACTGTATACTTTCACTGTTTGTAGCTGCAAACCAGAAGGACATATCAATACATCCCACACACAGGCTGATAAAATTCAACAGGAAAATCACCCCGAAAAAAATGGAAGAAAAAATAAGTAAATATTTTACCGTGGAAATAATTCCTGCAAAAATTCCGGATATAACCGAAAAAATGTCTTCCTGCCTGTCTGCAGGCAAAAAGTGCATATGTATAGTTTTTAATGACCAGACCTGCTGTTTTGCAACATTAAAAACAAATATCGAGTCAGTGTATAAAGATTTAAATATAAGCTGCGGACAATTCAATGAGGAGTTTGAGAATCTCGACGTTAACATTTTACATAAACTCCTGCTTTCTGTTTTGCTGAAGGACCGTAAAATAATGGATATTAAATTCATTCATACTATCAGTGAAATATTTGAAAGCATTGGTAATAAAACACCGCAAGCAGAGTTTGATGTTGGATTTATACTTAATGCGCCGTCTATTACGACAGTTGAAAGTCTTTCAAACGAAGGCCTTATAATGCCGCAGAAATCTACGTATTTTTATCCCAAACCTTGCAGCGGACTTGTAATGTATTCATTTGATAACTAAGCAAATAAGCCGGTAAAAATCCCGGGAACTCAAAAAAAGATTAAAGCTTTTGCACCAATAATTGTTCACGCACCCGTAAATATAATCAAATTATTTACAGAGTCCCCGTATTTAATTTGCCTCAAGTTAATCTTTTAACAAGCTTATTAAGTTCATCCTGAAGCTCTGCAGGTATTTTTCCTTCAAATTTGTCATAAAAAGTTTTTATCTCCCGGGCCTCTTTGGCCCAGTCTGCAGTATCGACCCCTAACAACTCTTTAACCCTGTCTTCATCCATACCCAGGCCCTCAAGGTCAAGGTCCTTCCTGAAAGGTATGAAACCAATGGGAGTTTTGTCTGCATCAATTTCTTTTTTGCATCTCTTTATCATCCATTCAAGGACCCTCAGGTTATCTCCATATCCCGGCCATAAAAAACCGCCGTCTTTATCTGTCCTAAACCAGTTTACATGAAATATCTTAGGCTGGTTCTTTACCTGTTTTCCAATATTTAACCAGTGAGAAAAATAATCTGCCATGTTGTATCCACAGAACGGGAGCATTGCCATAGGATCCCTTCTTACAACACCCTGCGTTCCGTATTGTGCCGCAGTAATCTCTGAGGCCATTATCGAGCCGGTAAATACTCCATGCTGCCAGTCAAAAGATTCATAAACAAGCGGCGCAACATGGGCCCTTCTCCCTCCAAATATGATAGCAGATATCGGTACCCCTTCAGGTGAATCTATGTTTGGTGAAGCAACAGGGCATTGCTTTATCGGTGCCGTAAACCTGCTGTTGGGATTTGCTCCCTTTATTATATTTCCATTTTCATCTCTGGTACCGGGTTTCCATGGCTTGCCTGTCCAGTCAATTCCTTTTTCTGGAACCGGCCCGTCTGCGTCTTCCCACCATACGGTCCCGTCTTCTTTTAAAAGTACGTTAGTATATATAGTATTTTTCTGCATTGTTGCGACAGCGTTATAATTGGTTTTACTGTTAGTTCCCGGAAGAACCCCAAAAAACCCGCTCTCCGGGTTAACCGCCCATAAAGAGCCATCCTCTTTTATCCGCATCCAGGCGATATCATCACCGACGGTCCATATCTTGTAACCTTTTTTCTTCATACTTTCAGGCGGTATAAGCATCGCAAGATTTGTCTTTCCGCAGGCGCTTGGAAAAGCAGCAGCAAGATAAGTGACATTGCCCACTTTATCTTCAATACCGATAATAAGCATATGCTCAGCGAGCCAGCCTTCATTTTTTCCCAGAAAGCTTGCGATCCTTAGCGAAAGGCATTTTTTACCGAGAAGTACATTACCGCCATAACCTGAACCTACACTCCATATCGTATTATCAAGCGGAAAATGCAGTATAAGCCTTTTATTTATATCAAGTTCTGCTTTTGAATGAAGGCATTTTGTAAATTCGCCGTTTTCCCCCAGGGCTCTTAATATTTCATCGCCTGACCTTGTCATTATTAACATATTTAACACAACATAGATGCTGTCTGTCAGCTCTATGCCAATCTTACTAAACTCAGAATTAACGGGCCCCATTGAGAAAGGGATAACATACATGGTCCTTCCGACCATGGAATCCTTAAAGATCTCCCCTGCTTTTAGATAAGCCTCATCGGGATGCATCCAGTTATTTGTAGGGCCAGCCTGGTCTTTGTCAGGTGTACATATATAGGTAAGATGTTCCGTTCTTGCCACATCATTAAGCGCGGTCCTGTGGAAAAGGCATCCGGGCAGCTTTTCCTGATTTAACTCCAGCATTTCGCCCGTCTTTATGGCCTGCCTTTGCAGAACTTTCTTTTGTTCCTCAGAACCGTCTATCCAGACGATAGCATCAGGATTGCACATTGCCGCCATATCCTTAACCCAGGTTTTTAATTTTTCATGTTTTATTTCCATTTAGCCCCCCAAACAATGCATTGACATAAGAAATTTTGATGTAAGAAGATAAAAAATTAATTAAAAATCAATTAGATAAAAATAAAAAAACAAAATCTTTATTGTTTATTTAAGCCATTGCACTAAAACCAGTATTATTATAACACTGATTTTCAATTCTAAATAAAGTGGCACAAATATTCAATTATTTTATTTTTCTTTTTTTCTTATGTTATGGTTAAAAATTTGGGTAATATGCTGTTATCCGAAATAGCTTTATCCAGATAATGGTATTGTGCGTGCATCCCTTAATAAATCCAAAAGTCCGATAATTTCCTTAATTGGTTTTGGATCTTTCTTAATATTGGCTGTAGCTAATCTATGATTCATATATTCATAGATCCTGTAAAGACTGGTGGAAATTTCCCCACCGGCCCCATAATTCAGGTTCAATATAAGTTCCGAAATTATTGCATGGGTCTTAAGTATATAATAATTTATTTTTTCGAAATCCCTTTTTTCAAAACCCTCCACCGATTTGTATAAACACCTGATGGCTCTTTCATAAGATAGCATTACAATGCCTTCTCTGGTTGAACCGTTCAATACTACCTGTTTAAATTGTATGTATGGACCTGCACCCACCATTTTCCTATTCTCTTCTATTTAAAATTTATAAAAATTTATTTCATTATTCTTTTTAAAGACTCAAGCGCTTTTTTATGGATTTGGGAAGCTCTTGACTCCGTGACACCTATTGCTTTACCTATTTCCCTGAAAGTATTTCCTTTGAAATAATAAAAATAAACAACCTTTTTTTCGAAATCTTTTAATTTACTCATGGCCTTGCTTATTAAAGATGCGTTTTCAAGATTTTGCACAAAATCGTCAGGACTTATAAATGCCTTATATTGTGAATAGCTTCCAGATTCTTCATTCTGGGAAAAGTCTCCGTTTAATACATCCATACCCTCATAGGATATTATGACATAATTGTAATCATCATTTTTTACATTTTTATTTAGATCGTAATTGTCAGCCAAAAATCCCGGGCCAGCGTTATCCGTATCTCTCTTTTTTTCGCGCATTAGATTATTTTTTTTCATATTATCCCTAAGCGATCGCGGGAACCAATCAATTTCTCTTATGCCGTCAAGAATTGCACCTTTTATCCTAAACCTTGCATAAGTCTCAAACTTTATATTTCTCTCTGGATTAAATTTCACAATTGCATCCATTAAACCCACATTTCCGTAACTTTCAAGATCTGCAAATTCAACGGTATTAGGAAGAGTCTTGAATATTTCATATGCTATTACCTTAACAAAATTTGTGTATCTTGAAATTAGCTCATCCCTGGAATAATTATTTCTATTTGTTTTAAATTTTTTCCATTGCAGCTGTTCTGCGGCTTCCATTTGATATAATCCTTTCCCCAGCAAGTTAAAAAATTATTCTTATAATATTTTCTACATTAATCTATTTAACATTATATATATTTGTTGTATATTTTGTCAATATTTTTATTGAAATAATTTTTAATTTTTTATTATATATTTTTTTTGATATATATTATTATATTTTTATTAAATATTTCAATAATTATGTATTTTTATAAATACTTACAAATATTTACATTATTTGTAATCCAATATAGCGTTTTTCAACAAATATTTTATACTGTACAATATGGAAGTAAATACTTATATTATACTTTTTTTATTTTTATATAAAATTTATTATCATGTGATTTTATTTTATAATTAAAAATATAATTAATATAATTATATAGACTTACATATACAATTAGCACAAACAGGGTTCTTAACTATTACAATTTAATTAATTTTTACAAATGACGCAGCTGTTTTAGGAAATTATTGATTTTACTGGATTAGGGGCCTTAGAGGATTTATGGCATTAGCAAATTATTTGTTTTAGCCAATTATAGGATTTTACAAATTGGCAGTTTTACAGGGTTGCGGGTTTAAAAGGTTTGCAGGTTTTGACTGCTAAAGCAAATATCAGGATCAGGCCACAAACAGGTTTCTTGATGAGAATTTTCCGTCTGTAGTAAGGTTTACTCCCAAATGTTTTAAACCCACTTCGTCTCCCGGAGTCGGTATATGGGTCATGTGCATGTCGCAATCCCGAAGCTCGATTAACTTTTTCATCGCAAGCTCAGCCGTATGGCTGGTAGTGGCACTTATGGAAAGAGAAATCAGTGTCTCTTCAAGATCAAGACTTTCGGAATCTGCTTTAAAAATACCTTTTTTAAGCTTTGCAATCTGCTCGATTACATGCGGGGAGAGCAAGTATATCTCATCAGGGATACCTGCCAGGACCTTTATTGCGTTAAGTATAAGACTTGAAGATGCGTGCATCAGCTTTGAATTCTTGCCGGTAACAATCCTGCCGTCAGAAAACTCTATTGCAGCGCCGCAGAATATTTCATCATGGCCCTTCCCCTTTTCCTCCGCTTCAATCGCGACATCGCGCGCTGCTTTTACGACCGGCCTGCTTGTTACTTTTACCCCAAGCTCTTCCATCAGCATCCTGACACGCTCTACAGTCTCTTTTCTCTCAACTCCCATTACATATTCAGTGTTATACCTGAAGAAACGGCGAATAAGCTCCTGTTTTGCTGCCAGTTGTACAAGCTCGTCATCGACTATACCAAATCCTGCCCTGTTAACGCCCATATCCGTAGGTGAATTATATACAGGCAGTTCAGCGTTTCTCTCAGCCATGATCCTGTTAAGCATAAGCTTTAAAATCGGGAAACTTTCCACATCCCTGTTATAATTTATGGCCGTTTTTCCATACTGGCTCAAATGAAACGGGTCCACCAGATTGAAATCCAGTATATCTGCTGTAGCTGCTTCGTAGGCAATATTAACCGGATGCTTTAAAGAAAGGTTCCATATCGGAAAGGTCTCAAACTTGGCATACCCTGATTTTATGCCTTTCCTGTGGTCCTGGTAAAGTTGTGACAGGCAGGTTGACAGTTTGCCGCTGTTTGGTCCGGGTGCAGTAACAACAACTATAGGTTTTTTTGTCTCTATATAATCATTTTTACCAAAACCTTTTTCACTGCAGATAAGGTCAATATCTGTAGGATAGCCATCAATCGGATAATGAAGGTAGACCTTTACCCCCCTATGTTCCAGTTTATTTTTAAACACCTCTGCTGCATACTGGCCCGTATATCGTGTTATTACCACTGCCGCAATATCAAGCTCCCATTTACGAAGGTCATCAATAAGCTTTAAGGTTGCAGCATCGTAAGTTATCCCAAAATCCCCTCGCAGCCTTCCCCTTTCAATATCACCCGCATAGATACAAAGCACTATTTCTATCTCGTCTTTAAGTGACTGCAGAAGACGGATCTTGACATTAGGGTCATATCCGGGGAGCACCCTTGCAGCATGGTAATCAAAACAGAGTTTCCCGCCAAACTCAAGGTAAAGCTTATTATCAAATTTCTTAACCCTGTCGCTAATTGCCGCAGTCTGCTCCGCAAGATATTTTTCGTTATCAAAACCTGTTTTTTTCATGTTTTAAACCAAATC
>JBBQDW010000002.1:0-37026 GCA_038320085.1 Candidatus Humimicrobiales bacterium | reverse complement strand
GCAGCTTCAACCCTTATAGAGGAAGAAGATGTCATCCTTATTGAGGCCGGCACCACCGGATACCAGACTGCACTAAATATTACCAACAGATCAAAACTTACTGTAATAACAAATAGTTGTGATATTGCGGTACTTCTGGGTGAAAGTAATCCGGGTTACAAAATTATTCTTAGCGGAGGCATACTCAATAGCGATACACATTCGCTTGTCGGGCCAATTGCCGATTTTGCTTTTAAAACTACATTCGTTGATAAAGCTTTTATCGGAATAAGCGGCATAGACCTGGAAAAAGGAATTACAGCGACTGACCCGATAGAGGCACAGACTAAAAAGAACATTATCGCATGCGCCAAACAGGTCATTGCCCTGGCGGACCATTCAAAGATAGGACATATTGCCATGAATTATGTTGCGCCGATCACCGCGATAAATGTTTTTATTACAGACAGTGAAGCTGATGAAACATTCATAGAAAAAATCAAAGAGATTGATATAAAGGTAATCATAAAATAGACCCGGGATATCCCATTTATCCCGGGTCCTCAGCTAATTATTTTTAACCAATTGTTTTAAATATATTTGCCTATATATACGCTGCTTCAGTTGTCTTGTCAAAAAGGTGAATCTTTGCAAGGTCCACATGCATATCTATTGGCTTTCCAACACTGGCCGCACTCTTCGGGTTAACACGCGCAGTAACCAATACTCCGTCTATGTCTATATATACATATATCTCGGCCCCCATCGGCTCTGTTACTTCCACATTTGCTGTAATTACTGCATTTACAAGTTTATCGTGCACAAAGAGGTTGTCCTCCAGGTCCTCGGGCCTTATGCCGACTACCACATCTTTTCCCTTCAAGTTATTGTCATCTACAACTTTTTTTATAGCATCTGCCATTGATATAGTAAATCTGGGGCTTACAAGCATATAGTCATCAGCAACTTTTGCATCCAGGAAGTTCATTGCGGGAGAACCAATAAATCCTGCCACAAACATGTTCTTTGGATGGTCATATACTGTCTGGGGGTCCCCCTCCTGCTGCACCAGGCCGTCTTTCATGATTATCATCTTATCAGCCATTGTCATAGCTTCTGTCTGGTCATGGGTTACATATACTATCGTCGCATTTAATCTTTGGTGAAGTTTTGCAATCTCTGTCCTCATCTCTACGCGAAGCTTTGCGTCAAGGTTAGACAAGGGCTCATCCATTAAAAATACTTTGGGATTACGCACTATTGCGCGGCCAAGCGCAACACGCTGCCTCTGTCCGCCTGAGAGCTGTTTCGGCCTGCGCTTTAAAAGTTCTTCTATCTTTAATATCCTTGCAGCATCTTTTACCCTTTTTTCTATCTCAAGCTTGGGGGTTTTTCTCAGTTTTAAACCGAATGCCATGTTGTCATAGACATTCATGTGCGGATAAAGCGCATAGTTCTGGAATACCATTGCGATATCCCTGTCTTTGGGAGGGACATTGTTTACGATCCTGTCGCCTATCATTATCTCTCCTGCGGTTGCCTCTTCAAGGCCCGCAATCATCCGAAGCGTTGTAGTCTTGCCGCATCCCGATGGGCCCACCAATACTACAAACTGGCGGTCCTCTATGATGGTGCTTATATTATCTACTGCCACCACCTCGTCAAACTTCTTTGTCAGGTCCTTTAGCGTTACCTGTGCCATTTTATTTTCTCCTTGCCGTAATATTGAGATATTATCCAATGTTGTGCAGATAATTAGTAAATTATCTTTAATGCACTAATAGGGCCATATCTCCAGTCCCTATTAATAAATTATTATAGATTAGATTTATAAACTATGAAACCATTATTTTCTTAAAGCCAGAAAATATTGAATTATTTAGCAGGGACCACTTAATCAAACTTTTAGTTTTAAGCCTTTTCTTAATTAACACCACCTGTGTTATAATCTCTATAAATTTTCAATTAAGGAGGAAATTTGCTTCTTGGCAATTTTTATCTTAATACTGCTTTAATTGTGGTTTGCTCCTATCTTATCGGTGGATTTCCTTCGGCATTTATTGCAGGAAAAATCAAAGGCATCGACGTAAGGAAAACAGGTAGCACAAATGTCGGCGGCATGAATGCCTGGTCCAGTGTAGGCAAAATAGCAGGCATACTGGTAATAATTGTTGACATGGGCAAAGGTGCCCTTGTTGCCTGGCTTGCCACAAAGTTTTCTGCACATCACCCTTTTGTCCCGCTGCTTGCAGTACTTGCTGCGATAATCGGCCATAACTGGATGATTTATATAGGTTTTAAAGGCGGTAAGGGATTTTCAACTCTTGTGGGGGCGTTGTTTTTTCTTTCGCCGTTATCAGCGCTTTTTTTATACCTTTACTTTATGCTTGCTGCGATACTGCTGTTTAAAGATATATACCTGGCCGAAGGTGTTGCGATGTTTTTCTTTGCATTTTTTATGTGGTACAGGGAAAACAGTTATTACTGGTGCATATTTATGCTTCTTGTAACAATTATCTGCAGCTTAAAAAGCCTTAATCTGTATAAAACATATTTTACAGAAAATCGTCGTAAGTTAAGCCCGATATTTAAAAGGATTTTTAAACCTTTTTTTTAAACCGGATGAGATAAAAGAGGGTAATGGTTGAAATAAAAGAGAGTAAGGTTGAGATAGCAAAGGTCAATGGTTGAAATAGCAAAGGTTAAGGGTTGAGATAAAAGAGGTTAAGGGTTGAGATAAAAGAGGTTAAGGGTTGAGATAAAAGAGGTTAAGGGTTGAGATAGCAAAGGTCAATGGTTAAAATAGCAAAGGTTAATGGTTGAAATAAAAGAAGCTAAAAAGTAAAATAAATGTCGTTGTATAAAAATAATAAACAAAATGGAAGGACAGCAACAAATGAAATGTCCTTTTTGTTCTATGCCTGATACAAAAGTCATCGATACCAGGCTCTCAGAGTCAGAAGGAAGCATAAGACGCAGGCGAGAGTGCGAAAAATGCGGCAACAGGTTCACAACTTTTGAAAGGATAGAAAACACCCCTATCGCTGTAATAAAAAAAGAAAATATCAGGGAGCCGTTTGACAGGAATAAAATCCTAAGCGGCCTTATACGAGCATGCGTAAAGAGGAACATAGGAACATCCATGCTGGAAAAATTAGTTGATGAAATAGAGTCAGAGATAAGGAACTTTCACGCAAACGAGATAAGCTCTAAAGAAATCGGTGATATAGTGCTTAAAAAACTAAAAAGTCTTGACAAAGTGGCTTATATCAGGTTTGCTTCTGTCTATAAACAATTTGACAGTGTGGAACAATTCACAAAAGAGTTATCAGAGCTTGAGGATTAATAAAAATTTGCTTATTGGCATAGCTCCCTGTACTACTATATGCAGAGGTACAGGCCGCTATGCTACGCAAGATATCGGAATTTATTTAAGTTAAGTACATAGGTATATAAAGAACTAAAACCATTGTAATATCACTATAATTTAGAATATCAGTTTAAACTGTAATGTCTATATAAGTGAGAATATCACGATAACTAAAGAATGGACAACACTAAAAAATGCTAATATACCTTGGTTATAAATTTGTTGAATTCCTGGTTTTTATAACTCCCTACCCGGTTACATATTTCGTTGCGGACACTATGGCAACTATAGTATTTTTTTGCGGCAAATATGTCCATATCCTTAAAAAAAATATTTCCCGGGTACTCGATATAGGTATGGATGACAAAAGAACTACTGTAATTGCCCGGAAAATATATATTAACTGGTATAGAAATATTGCAGATTTTTTGAAACTTCCAAAGTTAAGCGATGAAAAATTTAAAAAAAGAATTGAGCTTCACGGTTTGGAAAACCTGGAAGAAGCATTAAAAAAAGAAAAAGGGGCAGTGCTTTTTACTGCGCACCTGGGTAATTTTGAATGGGCAGGCTGCAGGATTGCAGTTGAAGGATTTAAGATAACCGGAATGGGGCTGGAAAGGCCATGTAAAAAAATCAACCTGTTTTTTGAAAACAGGCGGCGTTTAAAAGGTATGGGCACACTTTATGCAAACAGGAGGGAGCTGGGTATTTTCAGGATTTTAAAAAATAATGAGGCAATTGCAATACCAACAGAGTTTGACCCGCTTAAGACCGCAAAGGAATACGGGTTTTTCAATAAAAAAGCTTTTATTCCATCGGGACCAGTAGAATTGGCGCTAAAGACAGGAGCGGCGCTTTTGCCAAGTTTCATCTGGAGAAAGAGTAAATATATTCACTACCAGATAATCGGCGAGCCTTTAAAGCTTGAAAGAGATGAAAAAAGATTTACCGACAGGAAGGAATTCCTTGAATATAATATGAAAAAAATGACTGAAGTAATGGAGAAATATATTAAAGAACATATTGAAGAGTGGGAAATGTTTCACGATATATGGGCCTAAAAGAGTCAAACCAGGGGAGGAATGTATACTTGAAGTTAGTTTACAGCCAGCAGGAAAACATTTTCTGGCATACAAGAAAAATAGCAGATGTTGAACGCGACCTTAAGACAAATACCTCAACCGGCCTTTCAGAAACGGCGGCCCGAAAGCGCCTGGAGGAAATCGGCCCTAATGAACTTGAAGAAAAAAAAGGGCGTTCACCTTTTAAGATCTTTTTATCACAATTCAACGATTTTATGATATGGATCCTTATAGCTGCGGCGCTGATATCCGGAATAATAATCAGGGAAGTAACAGACGCAATAGTTATACTTGTAATCCTTGTCATCAACTCTGTGCTGGGTTTTGTCCAGGAGTATCGCGCTGAGAAAGCTCTTGCGGCCCTTAAGGAACTTGCAGCGCCTTCGGCTCTTGTATTAAGAGATGGGATAGAGCAAAACCTGCCGTCAAGAGTAGTAGTTCCGGGTGATATAATAAAGCTCACCGCCGGAGATCTTATTCCAGCTGACTGCAGAGTCATAAACCAGGTAAATCTCCAGGCTAATGAATCTATCATTACAGGCGAATCTCTCCCGGTTGATAAATCCATACAGGAGCTTGAAAAAGAAAACCTGCCGCTGGGTGACAGGTTCAACATGCTTTTTGCCGGGACAGTCATTACAAAAGGCCGATGCAGCGCTATTGTTGTTGCCACCGGCAAAAACACAGAGCTCGGGAAAATTGCAAATCTTGTGCAATCAAAAGATGAACCGACTCCGCTTCAAAAAGAATTAAAAACCGTCGGAACAAGGATAGGCATCATTTGCCTTGCAGTAAGCGCAGTGGTTTTTTTAGCAGGTATGCTAAAAGGGTTTATTGCAATTTCACAGGGCGCAATAACCTCAACAAGGGGCGATATCATTTCCGAGATGTTTCTTGTAGCCGTCGCTCTTGCTGTAGCATCCATACCTGAGGGCCTGCCTGCAATAGTGACCGTATCACTTGCGCTTGGCGTGCAAAAAATGGCAAAAAATAATGCCATAGTTAGAAGATTAAGCTCAGTGGAAACTCTCGGAAGCGTATCGGTGATTTGCACTGATAAAACGGGAACACTTACACAAAACAGGATGGTCGTAAAAAAAATCTATACAGGGCTTGAGGAATATAGTGAATATGAAAACCTTAAAAAATCCGGCAGTCTGAGCCGGCCGGCTGATGAAAACATTCATCTTTATCATGGCAATACCGTACCAAAGGATAATATTTCCCTAAAATTTCTTATTGAAAATGCAGTCTTATGCAATGACGCATATTACCTTGACAAGGGCAGCCGCAAACTGGCCGGCGACCCGACCGAGACCGCTCTTATTGAACTAGGAAGTTTCTATTCCCTTGACAAGGACAGCCTGGAGTTTATGCTTCCGCGGGAATATGAGGAACCTTTTGATTCGGTAAGAAAGATGATGTCAACTGTCCACAGGATATCTGAAGAATACTTTAATTTAAAACAATCAAAAACCACATACATTGGCAGTATTTCTTCTGCTGCTTCTTCAGGTTCAGCTGCTGGTTCTTCTATTGCTTCTTCTGCTTCTTCAGGTTCAGCTGCTGGTTCTCCTTCTATTGCTTCTTCTGCTGCTGCTGGTTCTGCCGCTTCTTCTGGCAGCGAGAATGAAAGCGCGGACGCAATAAAAAGTTCAGCTATTTTTGCAGGCAAGCCGGATAGCAGGACGGGTGATGCCCGGGGTATTATACCTGCAGCCATGTCTGAATATATCCTTTTCTGCAAAGGTGCACCTGAAGTAATAGTCAAAAAATGTACAAAAATCATAAAGGGCAACAGCATAGAAGACCTGACAGATGCGGACAGGAATAGAATATTTGAGATAAATACCGTTCTTGCAAGCGGTGCAATGCGAAATCTGGCATTTGCATTCAAATATATACCGGATGCGCCGGAAGATAAAAAAATTGAGGAACTTGAAAATGAGCTTATCTTCAACGGAATGGTAGGGATGATAGACCCTCCCAGGCCTGAAGTCTTTGATGCTGTGGCAAAATGCAAAAAGGCCGGGATAAACATCATTATGGTCACCGGTGATCATAAGCTTACTGCCAGGGCCATAGGAGAAGAGCTCGGTATCCTTGGCGCCGGCGACAGGATAGTTGATGAAGAAGAATTTAGCATGATGAAACCTGGGCAGCTTATCGACGAGATTGAAAACATTAAAGTCTTTGCCCGCGTGTCACCGGAGCATAAAGTAGAAATAGTAGAGGCTCTCAAAAAAAGGGACCACATAGTGGCTATGACCGGTGATGGAATAAACGATGCGCCATCGCTAAAAAAAGCGGATATAGGGCTTGCAATGGGGATCTCCGGAACAGATGTAAGCAAGGAAGCAAGCGATATGATACTTACTGATGATAATTTTGCCACTATAGTCAAAGCAATAAGGGAAGGAAGGGTGATTTATGATAACTTAAAAAAATTCATCCTCTTTCTTTTATCCTGCAATATGTCTGAAGTTCTACTGATGTTTATAGCTATCCTATTCGGAAGTTTTATTTTCCGCCTGCTTGGAATGGATCCTTTAACAGCGTATCTTCCGCTTCTGCCTGTACAGATCCTATGGATGAACCTGATTACTGACGGCTTTCCTGCCCTTGCCCTTGGTATAAACCCGGCAGAGCCTAATATCATGGACAGGATAATTACAAAAAGGCGGGAGAAGATTTTAAGCAGAAGAAGACTTGTCCAGACCGTCTGGCAGGGCTTGGCCCTGACACTGGGGGCGCTTTTTATGTATTTTATTGGCCCTAAGCTTTTTAACACTCACAGCCTTGTGAATGATACAGACGTCTTCCATACATGTGTTTTTACAACTCTGGTTATAACACAGCTTTTGCATTCCTATAATTTCAGGTTCGAAGAAAAAGGGATTTTCAGAAGGGGCATCTTTGCCAACCGTTTTTTGAACATATCGGTTGCTGCTTCAATTATTCTGCAGGTTGCAATAGTATATGTGCCTTTCCTTCAAAAAGTATTCAGCACAGCAGGATTAAACCTTTACCAGTGGCTTGCTGTTTTGATCAGCTCCGCCGTCCCTGTCCTTATAATAAACATGGTTAATGAGATAATGGGGGCAAGAAGGCGGAAAATAAATTAAATTTCATCATCTTATTTTATAAGGAGTGTAAAAATGAGCGCCAGAAGAACATTTGTCAATATTCTTTCCCTAATCCTTATAGTCTTCGGAATTGCCGGAAGCGCCTTTTCAGTTGTTTTTATGCAAAAAGTAAACCAGTTTACCGGTAATGTCAAGCAAATAGAAACCATAAATACTTCTCTAAAAAGCAGCTTTGATTCCATTACAACAATTACAAAAAACACCGGGATAGCAACTGCAAATATGGCGGAAAGCATTAAAAGCGCCCGCCTTTCCCTGGAAGCCGCCGCCAGAACTGCTGCTTCTTCCTCAGATGCCATTTATTCGATAGCCAAAATTACAGATTTTAACATCCTTGGTTTTAAACCGATGGCAGAAACCGGGCAGTACTTTACCCAAATAGGTGATGACTTAAAAATCCTGTCAGTAAGCATACTTGCTACAGCAGCAGCCCTTCAGACAAACGAGGAGGATTTAGCTAAAATCGGTATAAACTTCGAAGAAGTCTCCTCAACACTAACTGTGTTATCAGGTGAAATCAGCCGCACTGTTTCCATAGTTGTGCAGGATAATATTTTAAAACTTATAAACATACTGACAATTTATATAATAGTATTGCATGCCATGTTCATATTAGTAGGGCTTTCACTGATGCTTGTTGCAAAATAGACTTACTTCGTAACTCAAATCAATTAAATAACTCAAGTTAATTAAATAGATTGGGTATCCATATTACTCAGATTTACACAATGGGCGATATAATAGCTTGAGAATAATGCAGACTTCCCACTAAATGTAGTGGGTACCTGAGTCAAGCGGATACCCATGTTAAATAGTTTAAATCTTTTTATAACGTAAAAAATTAAAATAAAAACTTAAGCTTTATACTCACCTGATTTTGTTTTAAATATTATTTTAACCCTTCCACACCCATTAGCAATAACTTTGCAGCACCTATAAGGGCTGAGTTGGGATCAATCGTCTTTAAATAATAAGTGGAAAAGATTTTTTTCTTTATATCAGATAAAAAACTGCTGCCCTGCCCGGTGCAATAAATTGTATCTGAAATATTTATAATTTTTTTAAATTTCTTAAGTGCTCCTTGTAACGGCCTGATTAATCCGAGAACTATAGATACTAATATATCGTCCCTTGTAGAATCCAATGAAAGATTAGAAAGTGAGCCCTTTTTCTGGGACATGCTTAACCTGTCACCGCACAAATAGGGCCTGAACCTGACCTGCATTTTTAAATCATGATTCGCCAGCATCCCTGGCAAATATTTATCATAAAAATAACTTCGCTCCAAATCCCGGTAAAATTGTTTCCTTGCCCATTCAATAGCTATCCCTCCGGCCCCTATAATATACATAGACAACCATTTTCCTTCTAATGCGTGAGTTCTGAGAAGTAATTTTTTATCTGCGTATGGTTTATCAAGTACCAATACAATAGCTTCAACTGTCCCTGTAGTATTTAAAATATTCCCATTTGCAGTCAATCCTGCTCCAAGGGCCGCACAGGATGTGTCGCCGGCGCCCATTATAACAGGGACCCCGGTTTTAATACCCGTAATCATGGAAAATTCTTTGTTAACATGACCCGCTATGCCATGTGAAGGCAATATCAGGGGCAGCAAACTTTTCTCGATTTTAAGAGTATCGATTATTTCTGACGACCATCCTGATAAATCAATTGTATTGTACAGACCGGTAAAGGAAGCATTGGTAGGATCGATTCCAAAGTTACCGGTTATTTTTTTTACAAGAAATGTATTTGTGTGGCCAAATTTGAAAGTCTTCCGGTAAACGGAGTCTTCATTTTCTTTTATCCAAAGAATGGATGATAAAGAAATTCCACCAGGATAGGGCAGGTTCCCATTTAATGATAAAAATTTTTCTTCGCCGATAGCATTTAGTGCAGATAAAGATTGCTTTTTACTTCTCCTGTCAAGATGAATAATAGCATTTCTTAGGGGATTACCTGCCCTGTCAATGGGCACAAGTCCGGGACATAATACGGAAAGACCTATGCCTTCTACATCCCTTAGGACATTTCCAAAAAATTTAATACAATCAATTAAACACTTTAAAACATTTTCAAAATCTAACTCGACAAAATCAAAATTAAATGTAATAAGGTCATAACTTATTTTATTTATTAAGATTATTTTTAAATTTTCATCAACAATTGCAGCTTTTACACCGGAAGTTCCAACATCTATAGATAAATATCTTTTTTTCATATAATTTCAGTTTTACCAATTTTAACCCAACTTGCGGATGGCAAAATATTTTTAAATTAGCAAGAATATCTTTTAGCATATTTTAAAAACAACATATAAAAAATAATTATACCAAATATTTGATTTAAATCAGGAGCATTTGGAAAATCCGCAGTTGCGGCAGACATAGCATCCGCCCTCGGGCTGCATGATGCCTCCACAGCCTTCTTCAGGGCACAGCATTATGGATTTTGGGCCGGAAGCAGTATTAAAATCAAACTTATTGTACCCTTTATTATAGAATTCTATAGCTTTGCCTATGGCGTCCGGGCAGGAAAGTACATGCGTATTTTCGTCTGCAATACAGGTTATACACCTTATGCCTGAAATCTGTTTAAGTATTGAGTCTATGTCTATACCGGACCTTATTGTTATGCTTATAAGGCGGCTCACAGCTTCTGAGAGTGCGGCACAACCTTCTTCTCCGGTGTTGGAAAAAACTTCGCAAATCCCGATATCATCTGAATTTACAGTTACATACAGCTTGCCGCATCCGCCAACATCGTATTTTTTGGTCAGGCCCTTTGTGACATCAGGACGTGGGCGGGGTTTGAAAGTTTGCAGATTCTTATCTTCGCCTTCACTTGGGCCGACACCACTTTCAACGGTTCCGGGCTTTATGCTGCCCGGTTGTTTGGAAGCAGTTTCATCACCCTCATGTTTCTTTTCCTTACCCATATCCAGGATTTTTTCCTTTCCATAGACCCCACCTGCTGCATGGCTTGCAGCTTTTACATAATCAGCTTTTCCCGCTTCTGTATCAAAAGTTGCTGCCGGAGCGCTCTTCCTGCCTTCCACCTGCAGAACCTGGCTCTCCCTGCTTCCGTCCCTGTAAATAGTGATTCCTTTACATCCAAGCCTGTGAGCCAGCATGAAGACCTCTTCAACATCCTGCTCAGTTGCACTATTGGGAAAATTTACTGTTTTTGAGACTGCATTATCAACAAAACCCTGGAACACTGCCTGCATCCTCACGTGCCATATGGGGGAGATCTCATGGGCAGTAATAAACACTCTTTTAACCGAAGCAGGTATTTGCTCGAAATCTGCTATTGTCCCCTTGGCTGCTATATCCTTCATTAATCCTTCACTATAAAAACCCATCTCCTTTGCTGCTTTTTCAAAATATGGGTTTACTTCAAGAAGCCTGTCGTTATCCATGACATTCTTGACAAAAGATATTGCAAAGACAGGCTCAATGCCGCTGGAGGAATTTGCTATAATGCTTAAGGTCCCTGTCGGGGCAATTGTAGTGGTAGTCGCATTGCGTACAGGATATCCATCCGGCGTATCATAAATACTTCCTTTAAAATTAGGAAAGCTTCCTCTTTCATCTGCAAGCGCACGGGTTGCATCTCTGGATTCATCCTGGATAAAACTCATGACCTCTTTTGCAAGCTCGAGAGCCTGCTCACTGTTATATGGTATGCCAAGTATTATAAGAAGATCTGCCCATCCCATTATGCCAAGGCCCACTTTCCTGTTGCCTTTGACCATGTCGGCAATCTTATCCAGCGGATATTTGCCCATATCAATGACGTCATCCAGGAAGCGTATTGCCGTATGGACAGTTGCTTTTAGCTTTTCATAGTCCACTTTAGGAGCGCCTTCTTCTGTTTTTATCATATTTGCAAGATTTATGGATCCCAGGTTGCATGCCTCATAAGGTAAAAGGGGCTGTTCTCCACAGTTTCTGACAATGATTCCATTTGCAATATAAGAATTACTTATCGGTTCATTAAAATCAAAAACTTCTTCCTGACCAATAAATTCAACACTCTGTATTCTGTCAATAAATTTATTGTAATAGTTTTCAGTTGAAATTTTTTCAAATTTAAAAGATTTTAAGAGTTTACTTTTTCTTTCAAGTAAAAATCCTATTTCTTCTTTAAATTTTCTTTTAGAAATACCGCCTGCTATAAATAACTCATAATAATTATCACTCTTTGCTTTATAAGTCTTGCCTTCACCTCTAATATTTGTATATGCAAAATCTTTTGAAAAAGAATACTTTCTACTTAAAATATTAGACTTAATACCAAAATTAATAAGGAGGAGCTGTACGCCTTCAAGAAGTTTATTAGACGAAGAGGTGAGTTTTATAGTTCCATCAGTATCGTCAATATTTCCGTCAGAACTGAATAGACCCCTTAAAAAACCTGCAACTGCTTCTTTTGGTGAATCAAATAATATCCCGGGAACCTGTTTATTGCCTGACTTGCAGACTTCTACACCGAGTTCTTTAAAAAACTGTATAAAAGCTTTGGAATGATAGGATAGATGTATCACGCCATTTTCCCTCAAAATATCTTTTACTGTATAGTTATACCACTCTGAAATAATCTGGTTAAAATATGAAACTGCGGCACTATCTTCATGGCCAAAAGAAAATCCAACCCTGTCTTCTCTTAGCCAGCCATCGCCGGTCAACCATCCGAGTATTTCTCCTAATTCTTTGCTCCAGAATTCAGGCAGGTTTAATGTTTTTCTTTTGGTTAATTTGTTTAATTTGGCTACAGTGCCATTTTTGAAAATTTTTGTATTAATCTTGAATTGGCCGTAAGGCTGAATTAATACCTCATCATTGTTATTTAAATCTGATAATTTTTTATAACCATCAATTGTCAGGACCTTGTGATCCGCAGTTGCTTCAAGTTTATATCCAGACCTTGTTGTCAGGCGATAAACGTCCTTTATGCCCCTGTTCCAGGAATTTATTTCATCACTATTTAATACTTCAAAATCAGAATTATTAAATTCCTGCGAGACTTTATAATTTAGGGCCCTTTTATCAAATAAAATCCTGATATTTTCACCATTTTGAATCTTCTTGTGTATTTCTTTAGCTGTCATAAAACCATTTTCAGTCGACAGGTAGGTATTACCTGAAACGCACGGATTGGTGGATTCTATTGTCCCGACGTTTGGTGTGGGGTTGTCGCGGTTTAACCTTTCCAGGAAAATAATTCCGGGGTCGCCGTTTTTCCAGGCATGATATATTATCTTTTTGAAAATCTCTCTTGCGTTATATCTTGTAAATACTTCTTTTGTCCTGGGGTTTACGATGTCATAATCGTCACCGTTTTCAACAGCTCTCATGAAAGCTTCAGTGACCCCGACAGAGATATTGAAATTATTCAACTTTGTGTTGTCTTCTTTTGCGCTTATAAACTCCAGGATGTCAGGATGGTCCACCCTTAATATGCCCATGTTCGCTCCGCGCCTTGTCCCTCCCTGCTTTATTGTATCGGTCGCTGCATTAAAAACAGTCATAAAGGATATCGGACCGCTTGAAACCCCTTTAGTTGACAGCACTACATCATTTTTGGGCCTTATATTGGAAAAAGAATAGCCTACCCCGCCTCCGGATTTTTGTATCAGGGCGGCCTCCTTTAAGGCTTCAAATATTTTTTCCATCGAATCCCCTACCGGAAGGACAAAGCATGCTGCAAGCTGCTGCAGCTCTTTTCCGGCATTCATCAGGGTGGGTGAATTGGGCAGAAAATCAAGGTCCGCCATTATGTCAAAAAACCGCCGCTCGATCTCTTTTATTTCCTTTTCAGTTTTACCGTAATTTTTCTCTGCGGAAGATATGTTTCTTGCAACCCTTAAAAACATTTCCATGGGAGTCTCAAGAAGTGTGCCCTCTTCGTCTCTTTTAAAATACCTTTTCTCAAGGACCTTTATGGCATTTCCGGAAAGTTTTAATTCTTTTTTTCCGTAGTAATCATCCATTTGCATATCTCCTTCTTTGCCAAAAACGATAAGATAAATATTAAACAAAATAACTAAAAAACCTATATCTTGTGTATGAATCAATAATATAACACTGTATATTGTGGTGTCAAATACTTTTTTTGTTATTTGCCTTTTTATTTATCCGGGCAGGCATGCGTACTTGTGATGTTATTTATCCGGGCAGGCAGACTTGTTTGGATGGTATTTAGTAGTGATTTAAAAAATAAAAAAATTAACATTTTAATATTGTTTTGATTTTAGTCTTATTCTGTTATACTTTCATCTTCAAAAATAACTTATTCTTTTTAATTAAGAATGTTTTTTTGTTTTTATATCCATAATTCCTTGAAAACAACTAGGAGAAGAAGGTAGCGTAGTGAGTTCGGTCATTAAGAAACGCCGTAAAAAAATGCGTAAAAAAAAGCATAAAAAAATGTTAAAGAAGACCCGTTGGCAGCGAAGAAATAAATAATATTTTTATTTTATAAAATGGGCCCAGGCAATAACAATAAAAAGGACCTTTTAAACATACTTGATAAGAGAGTACTTGTTTGCGATGGCGCAATGGGTACAACACTTCTCAAATATGATTTTAAAGGTCCTAATGATTTATTGAATCTGGACCTGGACGCTTTGAAAATTATTGTAGATATCCACTTTCAATATCTGGAAGCGGGGTCAGACATAATACAAAGCAATACCATGGGTTCAAGCGTTTTAAAGCTTGAACAAGTCGGGCAGGCTGAAAATATTGATAAAATCAATAAAAACGGTATTGATGCAGCCAAGCGCGCTATAGAGAGGTATGCCATGGAAACAGGTAATAACAGGAAAATTTATATTGCCGGGGATATGGGTCCTACAGGCAAGCTGCTTGAACCTTACGGGGACACGAAATATTCAATAGTCTTTGATTCTTATTCAAGACAGGCTGAAATCCTAATAAACAATGGAGCTGACCTGATACTAATAGAGACAATGATCGATTTAAACGAGGCAGTCGCTGCCGTTAAAGCAGTCAGGAAGGCAGATGCCGATATCACGATAGCCTGCACTCTCAGTTTTCTGGAAAACGGTGTCACTGTAATGGGAAATCGGGCAGAAAATTTTGGAGCAGCGCTTATCCAGGCAGGTTGTGACATCATCGGCGCAAATTGCAGCGTCGGATCCGATACGATGATTAAAATCACCGAAAAAATAAGAGCAGCAAATCCTTATGTCCGGCTTCTTATCCAGCCAAATGCGGGCCTGCCGTCAATAATTGATGGTAAAACATTATTTAATGAAACACCCCAAATGATGGCAGATAGTTTTAAACATATACTGGAATATAAACCATGCATAGTAGGCGCCTGCTGCGGCAGTACCCCTCAGCATATTTTAAAATTGGCAGAACTTGTAAATAGCAAAACATAAAATTGGGAAAAGAAAAAATAAAAGACAAACACAGCAAAGTATACAGAAAATCTTATTTTAAATTCTATTTAACCTCTCTTCTTCTATTGTTTTTTTTAATGGCTTCGTTATCCGGGTGCCGCCTTCTGCTTTTTTTAGAGAAAACAAATATAAATAATTTTTTAAAGACAGCAGATATAAATAATTTTTTAAGAACAACAGATATAAATAATATTTCTGCCTCTGCAAGTTCCATTATATGGGAAGAGACTGAAAGTTCTATAAATAACACCTTGGAA
Source organism: Candidatus Humimicrobiales bacterium (assembly GCA_038320085.1). Lineage (GTDB taxonomy): Bacteria > Actinomycetota > Humimicrobiia > Humimicrobiales > Humimicrobiaceae > Fen731. The sequence goes on along the minus strand of JBBQDW010000002.1, from coordinate 21,754 downwards.
CAATTTGAAGCTGGTTTTAACGGCTGCGTTACGGATTTAAAGGCAGGCAAGGAGAGCAGTTTAGCCGTTTCTGAAAGCAATATTTGCTCTGCAGCTCTTTACAATTTTTATAATAATCTTTCAGAACAGCTAATTCTATTTAAAAACACAACCGACTCATCATCAATAGAGACCGAAAAAGCTACCACAATAAATGATGAAACCGCTAACCCGGGACAAGACGGCGATGAGCAAGCGGCAAGCCAGGATATAAACATTCAGGAACAACCGGCGGACCAGCAAAATCAAACTCAGGAAGAAGCACCTGCAAGTACGCCTGACCCAGCGGCAGGCTTTGAGCTGCAGGTTTTGTCTCTTATCAATAATGCAAGAAACAGCAGCGGTCTTCCTTCTTTAAACCTTAATCCAACGCTTAACAGCATTGCAAAAAGCCGCTGTGACGATATGATTGCAAGGGATTATTTTTCACATATAACTCCGGATGGCAAAGATATAAAATCGATATTGGTCCAAAATGGCATAGCCTATAAAACAACCGGGGAAAACCTCCAATATTGCTCTCCGCCTTCAATGGCAGGTTCAGAGTTATTTTTTAACAACTGGATGGAAAGTGAAATACACAAAGCAAATATACTGGGTTCAGGATATACACAGATCGGAATTGCTTTAAGCTCAAGTGCGGATAAAGCAATAGCAGTTTTAGTGTTTTTAGGTTAGTTAAATAGTAGATGCTTATATACCTTTAAGTTCAGGTTGTCAGGTAAGTTTTTTAATGATTTCCGAGAACTCCGGGTTTCCCTTTATAAGAACCTCCCTGTATGCAGCCGCGCTTTCATAATCGTTTAAATCAAATCCCGGAGACATTGTCGTCCCAAGCATTGCAAAGACAGGATTTTTAACGTTCGATATTTGGCGGACATTGCACCAGCTCAAGTTTATAGGTTGAATATTTACCGTCCCTGTAAACTTTGAGGGAAACATCATCTCCACAGTTCTGCCTGAGTATCTGAGTCAAAAGATCAAAAGTCGTTTTGAGCTCTTTACCGGAGGGATATCTCAGCCACCTTATCAATGCTTTTTTCAAATTTTTTAAGCTGGTCCCCAAGAAAACCAGGTTTTAGCGTGACGCAGCCTGCAGCTGAAAACATACAGAAAAGCAGTGGAAGAATAATAAAAACTGCACATTTTAGAACAATTACGTATTTAATGCTGTCCTTGCACTTTAAACAAAGTTTTCCTGGTTTTCCTGTCATATTAATCCCGCTCCCTAAGCGCTATTGGTTTTATATTAATACTTAAACAGCAGATCCGTTATTAGATCCATATTCTTAGCAAAACCATAACTGGTAAGGTTTGAATCTATCTCTTTTGAAGATTTAGCCAGTCTGTCTGCAAGTTCCTTTAGCTTCCAGGTCATTTTTACAGCAAGCTCCAGTGTTTTTTCCCTGTCGTCTCTTGATGCAATTATGTCTATGGTGGACCATGAATTGTAGTCTGTCTTGTTAAGATAGTAGAAAAATTCGAGTGTTTCCCAGAAGTTAACTGTTCCGAGCACCATATCAGGATCAGCATCCTTGTAATTATCGTTTAAATGTATCTGCATAAGCTTTTTATGTGAATCCAGAAGCATCAATGATTCAGCAAGAGACTCGCCTGCCATAAGCGCATGCCCTAAGTCAAGGGCGCAGCCTACATTATCAAGGCCCACATCATTTAAAAATGCCAGCGCTTTCCCCGAATCCCTTATGAGTTGTTTTTGGCGCGGATCCTTGGGCTTTGCTTCAATGGCTATTTTAACTGATCGGTCATATTCCCCAATCTCCCTTACTGTTTCCACAAGATTTTTCCACGCATCCCTGTAATCGGTCTGGAACGGATAATCGAACCCGTCGTGCGCCGGCCAGAGCAGAACGCTGTCAGTTTTTAAAGCCTTTCCAAGGTCAATGCTTTCTTTCAGCATTTTTATTGCTTCTTTTCTTATCTTTGGATTTGTAGTACTGAATGCGCCATCGCGCCATTTCCTGTCGCTCCAGACTTCAGGCTCCATGACAGAGGGTTTGAGTCCGTAGTTTGCAAGCAGTTTTATGAGCTTGTCAGGATCTGAGGGAAGCGGATCTGTCGGGTAAAAAATAACAAGGCCCGTCAGTCCCTTGATTTTTGAAATAATATCAAGCTTTCTCTCGACGCTCATGTCATCGAAATAACCGCCGGGGACATATCTTTCAGCATAAGTCCCAAGACACCACAGATGCGCATCAACTTTTAGTTCCATTGCCTGCTCCTTTATTAATTTTATTTTGGAAAACTGATAAAAAAATATAATAATTAAGAGACAAGTTAATAACCTGCCTCTTAATTATTTTTTTATAAGCTTTTTAGAATTTACTTAAAAATACCTTAATAAATTCAGTAAAAGCCCTTTTTCATTGTTTGAAATTAACTGCCGAATGCTGAGTTCCCTGTAGAATCCATAACCTCTTTTGCTATTGCATCCAGGTTTTCAGGAGTTACCAGCTTTACTTCAGCCGGAATTTCAACATTTTCATATGACTTTCCGTCAACAAGGATTTCTTTTAAGGTCTCTACTGCTTTGTAACCGATTAGATACGGCTGCTGCAGAATGGTTCCGGCAAGAATTCCATCTTTGATAGCATTAAACTCTTCAGGATCCCCGTTGTAGCCTACAACCTTAATACCCAGCTTCTGGGCCTCTGAATAATTTGCAGCGCCTACTGCTTCTCGGCCGGATGTAAAGAAAGCGCCTTTAATACCGGGGGCAGCTGACATTATCTGCTGCATGGTATCATATCCGCCTTCTGCTGAAGCATTCTGGACAATGATTTCTGATGCGATAGGGATACCAAGTTCATCACATTTAGCCTTAAAACCTTCGCCTCTTTGCCTTGCAAATGTCCACTGTGGCTTTAAGTTACCAAGACCAAATGGTATAGCCTTGTCTGTAATTAACTTTGAAAGATATTCTGCTGCTAATTCCCCACCCTGGAAGTTGTTTGAAATGATAAGAGCATTAACCGGGCCTGATTTACCAATATCTGCGCAAACAACAGGTATTCCGGCATCTCTTGCTTTTTGAACAGCCGGGCCCATGGAACCGGGATCAACAGGCGTAGAAACAATACCGCTTACTTTTTGGTTAACAAGAGTATTCATATCCTGAACCATCTGTGTAGCATCAGCCTTCTGGTCAAGCATTGTGTACTTAAACCCAAATTTTGTGCAGGCATCCTTAACACCCTTCTCTACATTCTGGAAAAACGTGTATTCCATTGTCCAAAGCGAAAAGCCAATGGTAACTTCTTCAGGCTTTAGCAGCTTCTTTGCAGCGGTGCCGCCTGCTGTTGCTGTACAACCGGCAACCGTAAAGGTGACCAGAAGCGTTACTACAAGTGCAGCAAATAACGCTATTTTCATATACCTTTTCATTTTTACCCCCTCTTTTTTTATTGTCTATTTTTAGCAAAATAGTTTTTAAAATATTCTTATAAATACATATATATATAAAAAGCATTCTCAATAAATATAAAATCAATCTATTGCGTCTGCCCGATTAAGCCTGACTTCATCTTATTGAGTTTGCCCGGATAACCCTATCTTTACCCTATTGAGTCTGCCCGATTAACCAGAACTTTAACTTATTTATAGATACAGCGAATATTAGAACAAGCCCCGTAGCAACCTGCTGCCAGTAACTGTTAACCTGTGCATTACTCATGCCTGTTTTAAGGAAAATAATTATAAGCGCAGCAATAAGAGTGCCGCCAAGGCTGCCGCTCCCGCCTGCAAGCGCAGTGCCGCCTAAAACTACTGCTGTAATGACCTGAAACTCCCAGCCGTCGCCCATCATTCCGGGGTTGGCTGCACCAAGCATGCTTGCATTTATAACTGCAGCAATCCCCACAAACAATCCTACCAGTGTGAAAACCCAGATTTTAACATTATCGACCTTTATTCCCGATAAGGCAGCCGCTCTGTTGTTTGTCCCGACTGCAATTATATATCTTCCGACAGGTGATTTCCTCAGCAATAAATAAGCAATCCCGTAACACGCTGCCATTATATAAATCGGTAAAGGCAGACCCAGGAAATTCTTATTGCCAATAGATATCCAGAATCTGTCCTGTATATATTGCGGGTTATTATTTGTATAGATATAAGCAATCGCCCTGTAAATAAACAGCATACCGAGGGTTGTAATAAATGCAGGAATCCTTAATTTGGTTACAAAAATTCCGTTAATCAAACCAAGAAGTGAGGCTGCAATTATGGTAACCGCGACACCGCCCACACCACTTATCCTGGGGACAAGGGAAGCGCCCAGCACACCCGCAAGGGCAAGCATAGACCCGACTGAAATATCAAAATTTCCGGTCATTATACAAAAAGTCATCCCTATGGCGCCGATCCCTACAAAACTGGAAAATCTTATCATGTCAAGCAGATTGGGCCATGTAAAATAAACTTTGGGAATCAGTAGTGAGAAAAATCCAAATATGACCAAAAGAATTATAATAAGCCCAAAACTTCCAATGAAATTTCCTGCTTTTTGTTTAGAATTTAGAAGTACTTTAGATTCATCCATTATTAAATACTTATTCCTTATTATTAAATACTTATTCCTTTTATTTTTGCACTTTCAAGATATCTTATTCTTAAACCGTCTATAAACAAAGCAAACAGCAATACTATTCCCACTGACAGGAACTGGTAAAAAATCTGGACATTTAACAAATTGAGGCCATAGTAAATCATTGAAATAAAAATACCCGCAAAAATGGTACCTATGAGATTGCCCTTCCCGCCTGCAAGGCTTGTGCCGCCAAGTATTGCTATTGTAAGGACATTTAAAGTAAAACCGGGAGCCATTGTCGGAATGCCTATCAGGGTTTGTGAGGTCCTTATTATCCCTACAATGCTGGCAGTAAATGCAACCAGCACATAAACCAGGGTTTTAATAACGGTTACATTTAAACCTGACATTCTTGCAGCCTGTTCGTTAGAGCCTACAGCAGCTATATGTCTTCCAAATGTAGTCTGATTCAACAGGATATAAAATACTACAAATATTACAACCATATAAATAATCGGGGCCGGAATATAGTTAAATACTTTTAAGGCTCCTATTGCCATAAAGGACTTCTGGGCGATTACCACCTGCCTGCCTCCGGTTATCAGCAAAGAAGATCCCCTTAAGATTACTGCCATTGCCAGAGTCATGATAAGCGGGCTTATTCCCACTTTTGTTATCATTACCCCATTTATCATTCCAACAAAACAGCTTGCAAGTATTGCTATTATTATTGCAAGTGCAAAACCCATCTGCGGTATCAGCATTGCCAAAATTACACTTGTAAGACCCATCATTGCATCTACAGAGAGATCAAACCCACCGCTGGTAATTGCCAGCGTCATTCCGACAGCAATTATTGCGCCATAACTTCCCTGCATTATGATTCCAAGAATTGTATCCATATTCCTAAAATTAGGGCTCACTATTGCAAGAAAAACACTCGCCAGAATAATCAATATGAATATTCCTAATTTTTCATACAGTTTTAAAAACTTTATCATACCTTAAAAATCCTTTACTGCTTAATTGTCATCATAGCCCAGCTTACCGATTTCAGCCGCTACAAGTTTTTCTTCATCCATGTTTTCCCTGTTAAACTCAGCAACAATCTTTCCCTTATATAACACAAGACACCTGTCGGTTAAGTTGACAAGTTCAGGCAGTTCTGAAGATGTCATAATAATAGAAATCCCCTTGTTTGCCAGTTCGACCATAATCTTATGGATTTCCGCTTTGGCCCCAACATCTATCCCTCTTGTAGGTTCAAGCAAAATAAGCACTTTGCAATCACTTACAAGAGTTCTCCCCATAACAACTTTCTGCTGGTTGCCGCCGCTTAAATAGATTATTCTCTGATTAATATTTGCATACTTGATATCCAGTTCTTTTGCTATCTTATAAAATACATCCAATTCCTTTTTTTGCTTTATAAATATACCTTTAAAGAAAGTTAAAAACTTGATAATAATAATGGAAATATTCTGTAAAACAGACATATCATTAAGAAGTCCCTCGCCTTTTCTGTCTTCGGTTACATAACCTATCCCCAGTTTAATTGCTTCAGACGCATTCCTGATATTTACAGGCTTTCCTTCAAAAAAAACTTCCCCGCCTGTTTTTTGGGCGGCCCCATATAGCGACCTTAGAAGATGATGGATGCCGGAACCCAGAACGCCGGCAAAACCTAAGATCTCGCCCCTATATAATTTAAAATTTACATCATAAACATAGTCTGCGACGTTATAATTATTAACTTCAATAACGACATCTTTATCAGTTGCTTTCTCCTGCCTGGCCGCAAAATACTCTTTGACTATTTTTCCTACCATAAGTGAAACAATTTCATCCTGGGTTGTTTCGCTTGTTTTCCTGGTCTCGATTTTTTTCCCGTCCCTTAAAACGGTGATCCTGTCAGATAACCTGAATGCTTCATCAAGACGGTGGGATATATAAACAATGGAAACGCCTTTTTTCTTTAATTCCTCGATAATTGCAAAAAGTTTTACTACCTCTTTTTCAGTTAAAGTGGCTGTGGGCTCATCCATAATAATCAGCCTGGCATCCATTGAAAGTGATTTTGCGATTTCTACCATTTGCTTTTCCGCTATTGACAGGTCAGCTATGAATTTGCGGGGGTTAATATCGATATCAAGTTTCTTTAAAATTTTCGCGGCATCACTATTTAACTTGTTCCAGTTTACAAAGGTTTTTGCTATTTTCGGCTCCCGGCCTATAAAAATATTTTCGGCTACTGAAAGATCGGGGATAAGGTTAAACTCCTGGTAAATAACAGCTATTTTAAGATACTGGGCCACTGATGTGCTGGAAATGGTTACTTTTTTCCTGTCAATAAATATTTCGCCGCCGTCCGGCTGATATGCGCCTCCAAATATCTTGATAAGGGTGCTTTTCCCGGCGCCATTTTCTCCAACCAGCGCATGCACTTCCCCATATCTTACGTCAAAGTCAACATTTTCAAGCGCAACCACTCCGGGAAATATTTTCTTAATGCTTTTTAATTCTATGAAAACATTTTCATTGTCCATCGTCATAACAACCCGGCAAATACATTATTATATTGTACAATCGAAATACTTTTTTATACTATCTTATACTATGGAAACTAAACCTCTCATTATACTATGCAAACGAAACAGATTATTAAATTATGCAAACGAAACGCATTTTTATACTATGAAAACCTTTAAAATCATTAGGATGACATTGTTTTGATTATTCTTACTTGTATAGATTAAAGTCTTTTCTTTCCCGGTCCTCAGCCTGGAAGTAAAACAGAGTTAAAAGCTGATGAATAATACTTTTTTACTATCTTTATGATATCTGCTGATAGAAATTATAACTTAATTTCCTGCTTTATAAAAACAATTAAAATGTCTTATAAGGAATATTTTTATTAGAAAAACGTTTTTTTAGTTTCAAATATTATACTAAGTAATACTATATGATGTCAACAAAATAAAAATATATGTAATTTATAAATATTAGAAAAATTGTATAATTCTAATAATTTACTTAACCAATAGAATCAAAAAAGGGCGGCACTTATGAATTCAAGAGAAAAATTTCTTTCAGCAATGGATTTTGATACTGGCAAACCGATTTTAAAAGCTGAATTTGCTTACTGGGCAGGCGCAATCAGGAATTGGTTTGGCCAGGGGCTTCCAAAGATAAAGGAAGTTCCCGGCGATTTGTCCGAATCTGAACCTTTAAGCGGCGCATCGCCGCTGTCAGGAGAATACGGCAGAAAATCTGAGGTAAATGTAATGACGCATTTAAAACTTGATTCCTTCCTTGAAAAATTCCCTTTTGACTTAAGCCCGCAGTATAAAATTGAGGTACTTTCTGAAACCAATGGATATAAAATCTATAAGGACAACTTCGGCATCACGACAAAGGCCTTAAAAGACAAATCCGGTACACCCATGGCGCTTGAGTACCCGATAAAAAATAAAAAAGATTTTTATAATTATATTTCCGGCTATGATGAAGATTTTACAAAAAGGCTTCCGGGAGGTTTTGAGGCCCTCGCCGTAAAATTAAAGGGCAGGGAATTCCCGATAAGGCTTGGTGGAAATCCCTTTGGTTTTAGTTTCCTGGCAAGGCACCTTATGGGTGAAGTCAATTACATGCTTAATATGTATGATGACCCGGGACTATTGAAGGAATTCAATGAATTCTACCTGGGTTTTGTCATGAAATACTGGTCCTGTATTTTAAGCAAAATAGATGTTGACTGTGTCTTTATCATAGAAGACATTGCTTACAGGTCAGGTTCCTTCATTTCAAAAGACATGTTCAGGGAATTTTTAACCCCGTATTATGTCAGGTTTATTGATTTCTTAAAGCAGTTTAAAGTAAAAAATATTATCGTGGATTGTGACGGCCTCATAGATGAGCTCATTCCATTGTTTGTTGAGGCCGGGGCCACTGGGATATTTCCTATTGAAGCAGTTAATGATATTGAAAAAATAAGGCAGGATTATCCTCGGCTTGCCCTTCTTGGAGGTTTTAACAAGAAAGTCCTTTTTAAAGATTCAAGTTTTAAGAAGATAGATGCTGAATTGGAAAAGACAGAAAGACTTGTAAGGAAAGGCGGGTATATTCCGCACGTTGACCACGCTGTTTCAGAAGATGTCACATGGGAAAATTTTAAATACTACAGGACAAGGCTCAATGACATTTGCGACCGTGTTGGCAGGTAAAAAGACCAGTAGTCAACAAATCGTTGGGAGAGCGAAGGATATGCGAAAAATTGCCGCGCAAATTCCTATTGGCCGGCGGGACAGAAAGACGTTAGCAATATGCTACTGGGCAATTTTACCCGGATTTATATACTGATATCTCAAAACATGAGACTACATTTTCTTTTATCAGGCTTATTGCAAGGGAAGTATTGATTCGCGGGCTTTCGGATTCCATCGTGCCCTATCGGTTTTTTACAATTTCTTTTACTTTCATAAGCCGGATGATATTGGATCTCTCTGATTCTGCAAGCTTCATTGTAATATATTTAATGGTTTCTTCAAATTCAGGGATAAGTCTGTATTCGAGAGCATTTACCCTTCTTCTTGTTTCTTCAATTTCATTTGCAATAAGATGAACGGTTTTTTCCTTTTCGGCAAGATTAAGAAGAAGGTCTAGAAACTTGTCAAATTTATCAAGTGAGATATCCATTTCACCGGTAGTATTCAAAAACCCATAAGACATTATATCCCCAGATACTTCCATGTTAAAAACAGGTACCCTGACACTCATAATATTTTTTTCAGAAATCAAGACAGATATTTCTTTTTCTGAAATAATAAGAGCCTGCTCAGTTTGTTTGGGTCCCATTATGGCTTTGGCAAGTATAAAGCTTTCAAGTATTGACTGGAATTTATTTTCAATTGACATCCTTAAATTTTTAACAGTACCAATCATTTTAAGCAGTTGCCTCATAAGCTCATCTCGTTTATCTTTGAGAAGCTTATGACCTCTACGTGCCAGTGAAAGCCTTTTCTTAAGCCTTAAGAGCTCCATCCTGGTCGGGTTTACATCAGAAAGCATTTAAACTCCATCTATTTTAAGTAGTAAAATATTATTGATTTTCCTTTTGAATAAATTTTTCAAGATATTTGTCAAGGAATTCATCTCTTATTCTTTTTAACTCTTCTCTGGGGAATACTGATAAAAGCTTCCACCCCAAATCAAGGGTATAATCTATGCTTCTATTGTCATAATCCCCCTGGGATACATATTGAGCTTCAAATTTTTCGGCAAATTTATAATATAATTTGTCTATATCTGACAAAGCAGCTTCACCCAAGATTACTGCAAGCTCCTGCACTTCTTTTCCTCTTGCATATGCAGCATATAGCTGGTTAAACAAATCAGCATGGTCTTCCCTGGTTTTACCTTTGCCTATTCCTTTATCTTTAAGCCTTGAGAGAGAAGGAAGAACATCAATAGGTGGTGAGATTTTCTTCTTATGCAGAGATCTTGATAATATTATCTGGCCTTCTGTTATATAGCCTGTCAGGTCGGGAATAGGATGTGTCTTATCGTCTTCAGGCATTGTAAGAATAGGGATTTGCGTTATAGATCCTTTTTTGCCCTTGATCCTTCCAGCCCTTTCATAAATAGTTGCAAGGTCTGTATACATATAACCCGGGTAACCTCTTCTGCCCGGGACTTCCTTTCTTGCAGCAGATATTTCTTTTAAAGCTTCACAGTAATTTGTCATATCTGTTAATATTACAAGGACATGCATGTCCTTTTCAAAAGCAAGATATTCTGCACATGTAAGCCCTACCCTTGGAGTAGCAATCCTTTCTATTGCAGGATCGTCTGCAAGATTTAAAATCAAAACGGCCCTGTTTATGGCCCCTGTTTTTTTAAAATCATTAATGAAGAATTCTGATTCCTCAAAAGTTATTCCTATTGCAACAAATACCACCGCGAATTCTTCTTTTTTGCCTAAAACAGCAGATTGTCTGGCAATCTGAGCTGCTATCTTATTATGGGGCAGCCCCGCTCCGGTAAAAATAGGCAGCTTTTGTCCTCTTACAAGAGTGTTAAGCCCGTCAATGGAGGAAATTCCTGTTTGTATAAACTCGTCCGGGTAATTTCTTGAAAAAGGATTTATTGGAGAGCCGTTTATATCAAGGCTTTTTTCAGGCAGTATTTTATCTGCGTCTGTCTTTGGCTTGCCAAGACCGGTAAAAATTTTTCCCAGAATATCCTGGGACAAAGGCATATGTATTCCTTTGCCAAGAAATCTTACACTTGTTTTTTCTGTTTCAATTCCGCCTGTGCCTTCAAATACCTGGATTAATGCTTTGTCATTTTCAACTTCAAGCACTCTTCCATTTCTTCTGCTTCCGTCAGAAAGACTGATCTCCACAAGTTCTTCATATTTTGCTCCTTCAATACCTTCCACAACAAGAAGAGGGCCCGATACACTGGTTATGCTTCTATATTCTTTTAACATTTTTTTTATCTCCAGGAATCTGAATAATTCTTTTTCTTAATGTTCTTAATTTTCAATTTCTTTTTTAAAATCAGCAAGCTCGCTGTTAATATTAATAATTACTTCATCTATCTTCTCAACGGCATGCCTGTCTTCAAGGAATTTCATTCTTGCTATTTTATCTTTGACTGCCATTTTTTCAATTTTTCTTATATCAACTCCCATATTTAAGTAATCAAGACATTTATTGTAAAAATAAATTATAGCTTTAAGCATTTTATACTGCTTTTCTATCGGAGTATATGTATCTGTTTCATGGAAAGCATTCTGGTGAAGAAAATCTTCCCTGATTATTTTAGAAGCCAGAAGTATCAGTCTGTCCGGGCCTGAAAGGGATTCCACTCCGACAAGCCTGACAATTTCCTCAAGTTCAGACTCTTTTTCAAGCAATTTCATGGCTTCCGCCTGTATCACGAAAAAATCTTTGTGCACATTATTTTCGACATATTCCCTGATACTTTCATTATAGAGCGAATAAGAATTTAACCATGATATTGCAGGAAAATGCCTGCTGTATGCAAGTTTTGCTTCAAGAGACCAAAAAACTTTTACAACCCTGAGAGTTGCCTGCACAACAGGATCGGACAAATCTCCACCCGGAGGGGAAACAGCGCCTATTACAGAAAGAGCCCCCGTTTTATCCTGTTTTTGTGAAAGGCATTTCACTATGCCGGCTCTTTCATAGAAAGAAGCAAGTTTTGCACCAAGATAGGCGGGGTAACCTTCATCACCCGGCATTTCTTCAAGCCTTCCTGATATTTCTCTCATTGCTTCAGCCCATCTGGATGTTGAATCAGCCATAAGGGCAACAGAATATCCCATGTCTCTGAAATATTCCGCTATGGTAATACCGGTATAAACAGAAGCTTCTCTTGCTGCTACAGGCATGTTTGAAGTATTGGCAATCAAGACAGTTCTTTTCATAAGCGGTTCCCCGCTCTTTGGGTCTTTAAGGTCAGGGAATTCGAGTAAAACGTCTGTCATCTCATTTCCTCTTTCTCCGCAGCCTATATATACAATAACTTCTGAATCAACCCATTTTGCAAGCTGATGCTGTATGACTGTTTTTCCTGAACCAAATGGTCCCGGCACACAGGCAGTTCCACCTTTTGCTATAGGGTAAAACATATCTATTACTCTTTGACCAGTAAAAAGCGGCATTGAGGGGTTTAATTTTTTTTGGTAAGGTCTCTGTATCCTGACCGGCCATTTCTGAAGCATTGTAATATTGTGGATTTCATCATTATCCTTGATTTTTGCAACATTTTCTTCAATGGTAAATGTCCCTGATTTTATTTCAATAATTTCTCCTGAAATTCCTGGTGGTACCATTATATAATGCCTTATAAGTTTGGTTTCCTCTACATATCCAAGAAAATCTCCCTGGGAAACCTCATCACCAGTATTTAAAATAGTTGTAAATTCCCATTTCTTTTCCCTGGAAAGTGAAGGAACCTGTATCCCTCGTGTAATAAAATTCCCTGCTTTTTCATATATAAGGTTAAGAGGCCTTTGGATACCATCATATATTGATTCAATCAGTCCCGGTCCAAGTTCTACTGTCAGGGGATTTCCTGAGAGATAAACAGGTTCTCCCACACCTATTCCTCCGGTTTCTTCATAGACCTGGATAGAAGCAAGATCTCTGGAGATTTCAATAATTTCTCCCATTATTTTACTGTCTGAAACATAAACAACATCATACATTTTAGCCCCGGTCATGTTTTCAGCTACTACAAGAGGACCGGCAACTTTAACTATTCTCCCCAACTTATCCATTAAAAATCTCCTTAAAAATATTCTTAAGAATTCAATAAATTATCAATTTTAAGAAAAAACATCTGTTCCTGCTGCTTTTATTATTGCCTGCCTTAAAGATTCAACTGCATAATTATTTCTTTCACCCAAGCCTGGAATAACAACAATTGAAGGTTTAACTTTATCTGAATACTGTTTTATTATATGGTCAAGTTTTACTGCTATTGTTTCTGTTATAAAAATAATTCCATAATCATCTTTAATTATTTTTTTTAAATTTATGGCTGCTTCCTCCAGATCAAAAACAGGAAAAACATCAGCTCCAATAGCTTTAAATATAAGCATTATGTCTTTTTCCCCGAAAGCTGCTATTTTAGTTTTCAATTAAAATCTCCACCTTATGATTTATTTTTGCTTTTTCTATGCTGAAAAGTATCCCAAGATAAATAATGTTTAATATTTTTAATTCAATTTTTTTTCTGATAAAAAAACTGAAAATTTTTTCTAGATTTGCAGTAGTGTATTTTATGGAATCAAAAAAATTCAGGTAAAAAATATACTCATTTTTTTCAAATGAAAAAAAAGTATCATAGTTGATTAAAGAATTTATACCTTTTTTAACTATAGAAGAATACTTGGATGCCAAAAACTCTGAAATAAAAAATTCATTGTCTTCGTCTTTAAACTTCGCCAGATATTCTTTTGATAAAAATCCATTTTCCAATAAAAAATCATCATAATTTATTTCAATTTCAAGATGCTTTACCCTGTTTATATTTTTAATATTGGTTATATCAGTGAAATGCTTTACATAATCAATCATCATTTTTCTTCCTGTCAGCAAGACCCCATAGTATAATTGCGCCATATAAAACTTTTCAAGCTTTAATTCTTTCTCTCTCAGTCTGCAGTCTTCCCGGGATACTTCAGAAATTTTTTCAAGGATTTCTTTTGTGTCTTTATCAATTTCCAGATACCCTTGTTTGTTTAATGCTTCAGTCAGCTCATCATAAGAATAAAAAACTGGTATAAAAAGTTTCTCAAGGTTTTGTTTTAAAATAATTGATTTAAGCAGGATTTTAAAATTATGTATATTCTCTTCAAAAAAAATTAAGTTGCAGATTATCTTATGCTCCTCAAGAAGATTTGATTTCAAAAAAGACAGGTTTTCTTCGTTTGAAGCAAGAAAGACGTTGTCGAAATTATCTTCCGGAGTAATTAAGCCGATGTATTTGGAATAGTATGTTTCTGCAAGAATTTTTACAAACGCATCAGTAGTTCTTGCATCCACCATTCTTTCAAATTTAGATTTTTCAATGAATTCTTCTTCTTTTGCTTTCAGGCGTGCACAGGCAAACAAGTAATTGCCGTCGTCACTAATATCGTATTCAGTCTTGAACAAAATTACTCCTTCTCAAAAAGGATATCAGATATTTTCATCAATATATCTTCCATTTTTTCTTTAAGCGCTTCTTCAATAGATATGATGTATTGTTTCTTGCCGTCTATTATTTTTATGCCTTTTTCAAAATCAGGAGTTTTATCTGATGGCACTAGAATAATATTTTTAGAAACTTCCTCTAATATATCACCTGTTATAAGTTTTTCACTTTTCCCAATCTGGTAATCTGCTTTGGAAAATTTCAAATCCTTTATTGAGCTTTCAATAAAATTTATATATTTTTCATTCTCGGAAAGCCTGATCTTATTTAATGCTTTATGAGAAATTTCCTCAATTAAATTAATTTTACTTAGGAGGCCTTCCTGGTTGAATTTCATTGCTGCATTTGCAATCTCAAGTTCCCTGACTTTCAGGTAAACTTCCCCTGCCTGATTTTCTGCTTCTTTAATAATTTTTTTTCTTCTCTCTTCTGCAGTCTCCAATATCTCTTTTTCCTTTGCGAGAGCTTCATTTATAATTATTTCACCTTCTGCAGCAGCATCTGAGAGAATCTTTTTTGAAACATTATCAACTGTCTGGTTTTCCAAAGTCATTTGTGCCTCTTTTTTAACCTAATTTTACTGCATTTATTAAAAAGAATGATATCAAAAGTCCCAGCACTGCATAAGTTTCAACCATGGCTGCAAGAATAACTCCTTTTATTACTTCCTTGGATCTTTTTGCAACAAGCCCTACACCCGCTGCGCTGACTTTTCCCTGATGTATGGCAGATATCAGGCCAGTAAAAGCAATTGGAAGACCTGCAAACAGAAACTGGATCCCCTGAGTTAAATTTACCACCTGACCTATCTTTCCAATTATAAGGAATGCAGCTACAAAACCGTAAAAGCCCTGAGTGCCCGGCAGGACTACCAGTAAAAACAAACTCCCGAATTTACTGGGGTCTTCTGCTATGACTCCTGCTGCTGCCCTGGCAGGATATCCTATCCCGATTGCAGATCCTATCCCGGCTAATCCTGCTGCAATTGCAGCTCCTAATATTGTAAAAGCAATTCCTAGTGCCTGATCAGACATTTTTCCTCCTAGTCGACTAAATTTATATATTTATGGTTTTCTTTGAGTTCTTCAAAAGGTCTTCCTCCGCCTTCATAAAACTTGGAAAAAAATTCAACATATTGAAGCCTTAATGTGTGCACAAAACCTCCGAGAATATTAATTCCCATATTGAAGATATGGCCGAAAATTAGCGCAACTATCAATATTACTATTCCTACTGTCGGAATACCTCCGAGCTTGAAGGCTATGCTGTTTATTGCAACACCTATACCTGAAGTTACAAGCCCTAAAGCCATAAGCCTTATATATGAAAGCAGGTCCCCCATAAAAGAAGTAACACCGTTTACGATTGTAAGGTTTAGTATTCCCATAAAAATCCTGAAACCCCAGCCTTTCTGGGCTCTAGCTGAGAATAATATTATAGTAATAGCAGCAGGTATTATCAGCCAGACAAGTATTTTAGAGATACCTGCAGGGAAAACGGGTGAATTCACAAGCTGCATGCTCACGGCTGTTTCAGAAGATAAAAGCATTATTATAAGAGAGGTTACGATAACTAACCATGGCAGGGTATCAAGCAGAGCTACAGGATAGTCTTTTCTTTTTAAATTATCAAAAAGCTTTATCAGTAAACCAAAAATAACCTGAACCACGCCCAGAAGCAAAGCCAGCCTGAAAAAATTCATTGCACCGTTTTCAGATTTCATAGGATCCCCGAAAATGGCAATTCTTGAAAAAAATGATTCCGCCCCTAAATATGAAGGCAGGTCTCCAAACCAGCCGTTAAAAAGCGCACCTGCAATTATCGTAAAAATACCCATAAACAATATTAAAAGTGCGAAATTTCTGGAGCCCTTCATTTTTAAAAACATAAGTATGGAAATTATTACGAATAAAATACCATATCCTGCGTCAGTCAGGCACAGCCCGAAAAATAACGCAAAAAAGATTGAAACATACGGGGTTGGATCTATTTCAAAATATTTCGGTACTCCGTATAAATTAATGATTATTTCAAAAGGTTTAAATATAGCATTGTTTTCCAGTATGATGGGGGGTTCCTCATCTTCTTCAGGTTTAATTTCCTCAATCCTGGTGTTTTTAAACTTCTCCTGCAAAGAAATTATTTTGTTTTTATCTTTCTTCTTTATCCATCCGGTATAAAATGATGTTTTTTCAGTTGAAAAACTCAAATCAACAGCCTGCTCTATTTCAATATTATTTTCAACAAAATCAAGGAAAGTAAAAAGGTCCTTTTCATGCTCTGCTGTTATTTCCCTTAATTTTTTTATTATGTTTTCTTTTCTGTTACTTCGGTAATCAAGCATTTTTCTAAGGGATGAGATATTATCTTCAACAGTATTTTCGAATCCTGCAAAATCTGCTTCTTCAAAAGTGATGCTGTTTAAATACTGTTTGGCTTTTTCTTTTTCATCATTATGGAAAGCTGCCAGAAAGAGATTAATGTCTTTTTTTCCAAAAATTTTTTCAAAAGAAATATTGTTTTCTTTAAATCCTGCAATAATTTTTATAAGATCTTTTTTCTTTGTATTAATTGCAATAAGCTTGCAGGAATAAAGGTCTGTCTCCCGGATGTCTTCTATTTTACCTTTAAAGGGTTTCCATTTACCAAGAAGCCTTATTTTTCTGAGGGCATCAGATATTAAATTATCATTTGAAATTATTTCTTCTTCGTATTCAAAGATTTCCTTATTTATCTCTTCAAAATCTTCCCTTTTTGCTATCTGCTCATATTCCGATTTTTTTATTATGAATTTACCTGCTTTGGAAGCTACTATTTTCCCAACTTTGTCTTTATAGCTATTAAGAATACCCAAGGCTTTTTTGGTATCTTCACCTATTTTATAGAGCTCGCTGAATGACGAAACAGACTTTTGGGATTCATTTTCCAGAGTGTAAGGCTTGATTTCTGCAACAGCTTTTTTCTGTATAGCCTTTAAGACTTTAGTTTCTTCGGATTTATGTGAAACTATTAAAAGTTTTATTAATTTTGCTACAGCCATTAACCTAAAATCTTTTTTATAATTATATCAATTGCAGCATTTTCTTTTAATTCTGCTTTTTTGAGAATTGCGTTATTTTTATTCATGTACTGGGCTGATATATCTTTGATTTCAGACTCTGCGTCTGCTTTTGCTTTTATTTTAGCAGCTTCAATTATCCCTAACGCATCTGTTTTTGCTTTATTCTCTATTTTTTCGCTTTCACTGTAAGCCTTCTCTATAATTTCAGAATACTTTTTTTTGGCTTCCAGGACAGTATCTTTTGCTTTTTTTTCAGAATCTTTTATTTGTTCAATTAAATTATTTATCATTTCAGTTAAAAAGTAAGCAAGCTTATTTGTTTAATATTAAACAGTGGATAATATATATAAAATATAAAAAATCAAACGTTTATTAATTATAGCGATGGAATTAAGGCTGTCAATAAGTCTTAATTATATTCTTATTATACCCTTACTGTTGAATCTGGGGTCCTCCTGATGGAGATATCCAAATATGTGGAAGACTATGAATTGTTTTATCCTCCGGACCCGGGTGAGATATCTGCTAATTTGTTTGAAATTTCTTTAATTATAAATTCGCTTATTATTATTTCAAACTTATCAAGACACAGCTCAAATACTGAATTTGAAAGACCCCTTGCTGCGAATGCAGCAATTATTACATTTGAGTTCAGAACAACCTTAATCATAGTTTGTTAAAAATATCTTCATCGGTTAATAACCCCGGGTTTTTGCTAAGCATAATTGCAATGGGTGCAAGAGAAATAATCGATGTCATGGGGCTTGATTTTAAGGCCCTGCCATATATTGTCGGCATGGGACATATAACCGTCGCTGTTGGTCTTGGATTTCTAATGAGGACATTTTTCCTGTCATTGCAAAATCAAAAACAGGCTAAATAGCATTCAAATATGGAACTCTTGAGCAAGATATTTTACTTCTTGCGCAAACCAGGATAATTTTTTTAAGTCCGCTTATTTAAGCCGGTAAAAGCCTGGTTAAATAGCTGTATCCCAATTTAATATTGCTTTTTAAAGCAATATTAAATCTCTTTTAAGGCCCGGCTCTTTTTTTCAGCAAGCGGATAGCTAAATAGCAGGATTATTGTAAAGGCCACAAGCAGCAGTTCCCACCTGATTAACTGGGCAATACCGATCCTGTCAGCAACCTTACCGAGGAAAATAATGGTAATGGCTGCAAGGCCCGGGCTGAATCCCAAAATCAGTGAGGACGCAAAGCTGACATTTCCCGGCAGCAGGTCCTGTGTTATCCTGATGCATACAGGCTGGGCTGAAATCAGGAATATCCCTCCTAATATGAAAAGGGCAAAAGAAATAAGGATGGGGGTCCTGAAAGCATAATAAAACAGGGGCAGGGCACAAAGAAAACCTGCCTGTATTATGAAACTGCCTTTTTTGAATCTGTCAAATAACCAGCCTGACAGCATTCCTCCTGCACCTCCAAGCATACCGAACAAAAACATTACGACGCCTGCAGTTACAAGGGTTGCCCCTTCACCGGTATAATATAGAGGTATATAAGTAAAAATGGTTATCCACATTATATAAAGGGTATAAACACTAAATAATACCAAAAACAAAAGGTAAACCTTACTTTTGTTTACTTTTTTTATTTTGGTAAAGAATCCGCGCAATTTAAAGATACTTCCTCCGTGCATTGAGGAAGGAATATATTTTAATAGTATGATAACCATTATAATGCCAGGAATCATTGCAACAGGAGTAAACTTCATGTTGATTTTTTCGACAATAAGTATTATAAGAAGTACTCCCAAGGCGCTTCCAAAATTGCCGCCAAAATTAATAATTGAACTGCTGATACCTTTTTTATTGCCGCCAAAATGGCCCGCTACTGCAGCGCTTGCAGGATGATATGCAGCAACCCCAAGGTTGCCAATAAAAAGAAAGACAAGCAGAAAATAATAATTTGTAATTATGCCAAGAAGGCTTAAAAATACTGAAGTCACAAGCGGACCCAATATAAGGAAGTATTTCAGGCCATGCCTGTCTGAAAGGATCCCAAAAACCGGGGAAAAAAGACTGTTAGCTATGACGCTTGTAGCAGTAAGCAGCGCAACCTCAAAAAGTGAAAGCCCGAATTTTAATTTCAGCAAAGGTATCAGGCCTATTATAAAACTCTGGTATATATCTGTTATAAAATGACTTGATGTAGAAAGCGCCACCTGGAATTTGTTTAATCTATCCTGATTGTAAGAACTTATCATATTCGGTATTTGTAACCTTTCATGAAATCATTTCTTTTCACTAAATTTTTTAAAATATTATAATAACTTTACTATTATACTCATCCGGCAGGTTTATAAAAGATGAGTTTTTTTAAATTATACTATTTTTAAGTAGGAAGCCTGATGAAAACCATTGTTATTACCGGAAGTACCAGTGGCCTGGGACTTGAAATGGCAAAAAATTTTCTGGACGCAGGATTCAATGTAACAATATCAGGAAGGTCCAAAAATATGCCGGAAACACTTAAAAAAGATATTATCGGATTTAATGATAATGTTTTATATGTGCATTCTAAATCCTTTCTGTACAGTACACATTAAAACCTTAAGTGATGCCAGGAGAGAATTTCTAAGAGCCGGATATGATTTCAACAAATAAGTTTTGGGCCAAACAACTTTAGGGCATTTAAACCGAAAATATTCTGCCTGTCAGTATCAGTGACCCTGGAGTTTAAAATATTTGACAGATAAAAACGAAGATCGACCCAGGGCAGGTCAGTTCCAAAAAGAAGCTTGCTTGAGCCGGCTCTCTCCACGTAATTTTCGATTAAAAACGGTTCAAAGATATCCCCGGCAAAATCCACATAAAGATTTTCGTTTCTCTCGATAAGGCCAATGACTTTATAAAAATACTCTCCCCTTCCGCCTGCATGGGCTAGGATTATTTTAACATCCGGATGGCCGGCTGCTGTTTTTTCAAAAAAAACCGGGTCGGAAAACTTCTGGGACTTATTCGGCACATTAGGGTTCCATGTATGGGTAAGCACAACTATCCCGTTTGCATCGGCATATTTCCAGAATTCGGCATACTTTTCATCATTCGGGTAGCATGAGTGCCACGAAGGATGTATCTTTACTCCGACAACAGCTTCGTGATTTATATACTCCTTAATTATCTCAAGACTCTTTTTTGCAAAATTAGGATTAAAAACCAGGTAGGCATACAGCATGCCTTTATATCTTTCAAGCGCTTTCAATGTCTGGCCAAGCCCAAAATCTATTGACGATAAAGCAGCATGATGAGAAAATACTGCTTTTTTAACCCCGTATTTTTGAAACTGCCTCATTATCTGCCCATCAGGTTCCTTAGGAATATTAAGCCCGCTTAAGTATCCAAGATGCAAATGAGTATCGATAATAGTAAAATTTTTTAATTTTTCTTTCATCACTTTTTAGTTCCCTCTAAATTTTTATTTTGTCGATTATATTTTTCATATTTAGAGATGCAATATTTCTTATGTCTTTTTCCGGAAGATCCGCTTCCAGGATCCTGTCAACAGATAAAAAGGTCTCATAAAATGGAAAATATGAGTCGAAAATGAGCCTGCCTGAACCTCCGAATGAAGCGATGTTTTCAATCTGTCCAAGTGAGAAAAGATTATGAGTGTTAAAATAAATATTTGAACTGTTTTGCAAAAGGAGATATATGTAACTGTTAAATATCATTTCTTTAGAATTGCCGCCATCTATTATTATTGGCATATTCACGAAACTGCCGGCAACGTGCAGGATTTTCATCCACTCGATGTATTTGTCGCCTGTTATATCCAGCTCATCTATACTTATCATCACCGGAAACCGGCACTCATCCAGTACCTGGTAGACATGCTTTAAGAGTGTGGCCTCAAAAGGATATTTGTGTGATTTTGGTAAAAGCTTTATACACCTAAACCCCTCAGAATATCTTTTTAAAAGCTGGCTTTTAAAAATTTCGGGGCCCTTAAAATAATCAAATTCCATAAACAACATCCCACTGCAAGCAATATTCTTTGGAATGCTGCTGCCTTCACTAATTGTACTCCCGAAACTATGTTCAGCGGGGTTATTATTTAAATAATCGTTCGCCTCCTTGAGAAACACCGCAAGCAGGTTGTTTCCTGTCTCCGGCGAACAAAAAAGCGAATTAAAATGGGTAATAAGGGTCGAAGTAATATTATATTTTTCTGCTCTTTTATGGATAGCTCTAATGGCGCTGCCATCATCAGTGCTATATTTTTCAGAAATATTATTCTCGCCTATCCAAAAATTTGTATCAAAAAATTCAATAGCATCATTTTTCATTTTTGGTCCCTTAAACCTAACTAATTTTTTAATTTCATTTTTATTTCCCTAAGCCCAGGCTCCCAATC
>JBBQDW010000001.1:0-47323 GCA_038320085.1 Candidatus Humimicrobiales bacterium | reverse complement strand
TTAACAACGGCGGCAAAAAAAAATGCAATAAATAATGAGATTGTCATCCTGACCGCAACCAGCGGGGATACAGGCAAGGCAGCGCTGGAGAGCTTTTCCGACGTTCCAGGAACAAAGATAATTGTTTTTTATCCTAACAATGGAATAAGCCCTGTCCAGGAAAGGCAGATGACAACGCAGACCGGCAATAATACTTACGTATGCGCAATTGAGGGAAATTTTGATGACGCGCAGACAGGCGTAAAAAATATATTTAATGACAGGGATTTTAATGAGCTTGCGCAAAAGAAAAACTTTCTGTTTTCTTCCGCAAACTCTATTAATATAGGACGATTAATTCCCCAGGTTGCCTATTATTTTCATGCATATTTAAGGCTTCTGCAGTCGGGCGAGATTGTGGAAGGCGAAGAAATAAATGTCGTTGTCCCAACAGGAAATTTTGGCAATATCCTGGCATCTTATTATGCAAGGGAAATGGGGCTTCCTGTAAAGAGGTTTATTTGCGCTTCAAATGAAAACAATGTTTTATATGATTTTATAAATACGGGTGTGTATGATAAAAACAGGACGTTAAAGCTCACTTCTTCGCCTTCAATGGATATACTGATTTCCAGCAATCTTGAAAGGTTAATATATGACCTTTGTGAAAGAGATTCTTCAAAACTGGTCCAACTTTTTGACAGCCTTGCCAAAACAGGGACCTTTAGTCTGGATGAAGCCATGAAGGAGCGGCTTGCGCCTTTCTGGGGTGGATATGCAACAGGGGCCCAGACTCTTGAAGCTGTAAGGCAGGCTTACAGGGAACATAAATACCTGATGGACACTCATACCGCTGTCGGCTATTTTGTATACAAGGAGTATCTTGAGGATACAAGCGACCGCACAAAAACAGTGATTGCCTCAACCGCAAGCCCTTTTAAATTTCCGGGAAGTGTGCTTAAAGCCATTAGCAATGATTTTTCTGAGTATAAGGATCTTGACGAGTTTGAGATGCTTTTAAAACTCTCGGAAATCACGGGTCTGCAGATACCGAAACCTCTGAAAGGTATTGGGGAAAAACAAGTTCTTCATGATAATATTTGCAGCATTCAGGATATGAAACAATTTGTAACCGGGGTTCTTGGATTATAGCGAGCAAAAAATGAACAAAAAATATATTGTAGTTTTAATTGACGGAGCCTCAGATTATCCGGTAGCAGAGCTTGGGAACAAAACACCCCTGCAGTCTGCAAGCAAACCGGTAATCGACCTGCTTGCCCGCCATGGCGTTGTCGGAATGGTAAAGACAATACCACACGGAGTAGCGCCTGGAAGTGATGCTGCAAACCTGTCAATACTCGGGTATGATCCCAGGATATACTCAACGGGCAGGTCATCTCTTGAAGCGGTAAGTATGGGAATAAAGCTTTCTGAAAACGATGTGACTTTCAGGGCCAACCTTGTCACATTATCAGGTGAAAATAATTACAATGAAAAAATGATGCTGGATTACTCTGCAGGAGAAATAACTACCGAAGAAGCAAAAATATTGATAAATGATATAGCTAAAGTATTGCAGACCGAACAGATAAGATTCTACTGCGGAGTCAGCTATCGTCATATAATCGTTTGGCGAAATGGTATTGGTGATACTGATAACACTCTGGAACTTATTCCACCCCACGATATTTCGGGGCAGCAAATAGCAGGTTATCTGCCAAAGGGTAAAAACGCCGGCGTTTTTTTAGATTTAATGATTAAGTCGGGCCTGATTTTAAAGGGCCACCCGGTAAATGCAAAGAGGATAAAAGAAGGCAAAAAGCCTGCAAACTCGATATGGATATGGGCCAGGGCCCTAAAGCCTGCGCTGGGCTCATTTTATGAAAAATATGGAGTTAACGGCTCGGTGATTTCGGCGGTCGATTTGGTAAAGGGAATAGGGATATGCGCGGGTTTAAAACCCGTTGATGTAAAAGGAGCTACCGGAAACATTCATACAGATTTTGAAGGTAAGGCCAGGGCCGCCATAAGCGAGCTCAAAAACGGGCAGGATTTTGTATATATCCACATAGAGGCCCCGGATGAGTGCGGACATCAGGGGAATGTTTCTGAAAAGATAAGGGCCATTGAGTTAATTGACAATAAGGTTATAAGAGTTTTAAAAGAACAGATGGATATGCTGAAAACTGATTACAGCATAATGATACTTCCTGACCATCCAACCCCGATAATTAAAAGGACGCACACTTCGGACCCCGTTCCTTTCCTGATATATGACAGCCAGACGGCAGGTGCAAAAAATCCGTCCATATTATATGATGAGTTTTATCCTGCTTCAACCGGCATATTTATAGATGAAGGGCATAAACTCATGGATTACTTTTTAAAGAAAAAATGATATAAATCAATTAAATTTAAAGCAGGTTTAAAAATGACGACTACAAATAAAAAAATGAGCGCAGGCAGGATAGTGGGTTTTGTTTTCCTGGGGCTTTTTGTCCTTTGCATATTGGGCAGTGCGTGCTTTATAGGCGGACTGGCTGTAGGGGGCCTTGGCAATGCAGTTACAGGTGGCAGCATGGCCGCCGGTACCGATTCGATCTATCTTATAAGGATGGAAGGCGTTATTTCCGGCACCCAGTCTTCAGGGCTTCTTGGCGGTGCATCGATAACGCCGGAAAGCATAATCGAACAGCTAATAAGCGCTGATAGAAATCCCGGGGTTAAAGCAATAATTATCAGGGTCAACAGCGGCGGTGGAAGTGCAGCGGCATCCCAGGAAATATTTGAAGAACTCAAAAAAATAAAAAAGCCTGTCGTTGTATCAGTCGGTGATATGTGCGCTTCCGGCGCATATTATATTGCCTGTGCTGCGGACCAGATTGTTGCTAACAGGTCCTCCTCAATTGGAAGCATAGGAGTAATAATGCAGATAACAAACCTTGAAGAACTTTATAAGAAGCTCGGTATAACATACACAACAATTAAAGCAGGCAAATACAAGGATGCCGGCAGTCCTGACAGGCCACTGACCGCCGAAGAACAGGCTTTATTGCAGGAGCAGACATTTAAAGTATACGACCAGTTTATTAATGACGTTGCGCAGAGCCGCAATATCCCGGTAGCAAAAGTAACAGAAATTGCAACAGGCTGGGTCTACCTCGGAACTGAAGCGTTGGACCTTGGGCTCATCGATAAAATAGGGACATACAGGGATGCCGAAAAGCTCGCAGCAGAACTTGCAGGCATAAAAGGCGAACCGAATGTAATAGGCGCCACACAATTTAATATATGGGATACGTTTTTAAATTACTCATTTAACCAGGTCGCAAAAAGAGTAATGGGCCTAAATGAAAACCAGGGTCTGCCGATTTTTAAATAAAATGAGCCTGCATTAAAACCGGGATTGATAATTTTTAAACATAATGGGTTTGTATGAAAACCAGTAGCTGCTGATTTTTAAATTCTTTAACATATCCGGTATTACCTGCAAGTGTAATATGCCTTGAAGATGCCAGCGTGTTTTCTCATTATAACCCGATAAAATTGTTACTTGACTATTAATATTATCGGGTTATAATGATATTCAATTAATTTTCAATATATTAATCCACTTATAAATATGATTAAAAGAGATATATATAATAATTTAAAAAAACACTTGTCAAAAAAAGAAATAACCTTGATTACCGGCCCCAGGCAAGCTGGTAAAACAACACTTATGCTAAAACTTAAGGATGAACTGGTAAAAAATGATAAAAAGGTTCTTTTTTTAAACCTTGATATTGAGACGGACAAGCGGTTTTTGAACTCACAAATTGATTTGATTAAAAAAGTTGAGTTGGAAGTAGGTAAGCATGGTTTTGTTTTTATAGATGAAATACAGAGGAAAAATGATGCAGGTGTTTTTTTAAAAGGTATCTATGACCAGAATTTTGATTATAAATTTATTATTTCCGGTTCCGGCAGCCTGGAACTGAAAGAAAAAATACATGAGTCTCTAGCAGGAAGAAAACAAATATTTGAGCTTTCCACCATCAGCTTTAATGAATTTGTCAATTATAAAACAGATTACGCATATGAAGAAAAACTAATGGATTTTTTTAAGCTTGAAGAACAAAAAACAAATAAATTACTGGAGGAGTATATTTCTTACGGAGGTTATCCCAAGGTTATCCTTGCAGAAACTTTTGAAGAAAAGAATTCGGCCATAAAAGAAATATTCCAAAGCTATCTTGAGAAAGATATTTATTATTTGCTTAATATAGAAAAAGGGGAAAATTTTTTAAATTTGATAAGAGTGATAGCTTCCCAGATTGGTAAATTAGTCAATTACTCTGAAATATCAAACACTGTATCCTTAAATATTCAAACCTTAAAGAAATATATATGGTATCTGGAAAAAACATTCATCTTAAAAAAAGTATCTCCATTTTATAAAAATGTAAGGAAAGAAATAACCAAATCGCCGGTCTTTTATTTCACAGATCTTGGCAACAGGAATTTCTCACTGAATGTTTTTGGTAAACCTGAAGCCATATCTGATTTGGGTTTTTTATTCCAAAACTTCGTATACAATATTCTTTATGAAAAATTAAAAGAAACTTCTGCCACAATAAACTTCTGGCGCACAAAAGAAAAAGCTGAAGTGGACTTTGTCATTAATTTTGGAAATTCTTATATCCCGATTGAAGTCAAATACTCCCAAATAAAAAAGCCGGCTGTTCCAAGGTCATTATTGAGCTTTATTAAAAAATATAATTGTAAACAGGCCTATGTAATTAACTTAAACAGCAGCCATACAATAATAAATGCAGGCGAAACAACAATTACATTTTTGCCTTTCTACAGATTATATGAATTAAAATTTTTTTAAGTTCCGTACTACTCAAACCCGGGCTCTTAATCCTATTAATATTGAAATAGACCTCCCTGATTTTTTAAAGTTTTATCTGGTTAAATCCAGAAACCCGGAAGGATTTAGTATTTTACTGTCAATAGTCAGCAATTATGTCATCTAAAATAAAGTCCTTGCATTTTTTTGTATTTATGTTTAAATATATACTACTTTTTGGATTGTAACTTTAAGTGCTTGCCGGCAGGCTGGAAACTGCGTTTTAAAAAAGGCATTTAAAAACATTTTAAAAGTAATTGTTTACTTGAAAACTAAAAACATTGCTTTAAAACCTGTGATCAGGAGTAGTAGGGCATTAAGTAGCATACAGAGAATCGCTGGCGGTGAGATGGCGGCTGCAGTACTGATGTTTGAATGGACCTGTGAGGTGGCTGCCACAAAACCTGCATAATGAGCAAGGCGAGTATGGCAACCCGGCTTCCTCCGTAATCAAAGGATAGGGATATATAGTTGTATCCAAAAAAACAAGCGCACAGCATATGCTGTGAAGTAGGGTGGCACCGCGGGAATTTTAAACCTCTCGTCTCTACAATTCGTAGAGATAGTAGGGGTTTTTTTATTTTTAGGGGCTTAAATATCATAAAAGAAGCTCTAAAGGGGACATTAGAAGAAAACTTTGGAAGCAGAAGCTGTAAAAACCTTATAGAGATTTTTTATGAAACCTTTACTTACTGTGACGGAATGAAAGATTAATTAAGAATTAAAAAAATTCTAAAAAAGAAAGGATGTAGTGATTTAAATGCCAGCAGTTATTTTCCACCGGCAGTTCTTATGGATTTGATACAAATATTTTAGTAAGAATTATTAATAATTTAAAGGAGATGCAAATAAAATGGCTTTAGATGATAGAGAAAAAAAGATATATCTTTCAGAAAACGATATGCCGAAGCAATGGTACAATATTAATCCTGACCTTCCAAAACCGCTTGACCCGCCCCTCCATCCGGCAACAGGCAAACCTCTGGGACTGGACGATCTGGCAGTGCTTTTCCCCATGGAGATTATAAGGCAGGAAGTATCTATGGACAGGCTCATTGATATTCCGAAAGAGATCCTTGACATCTATAAGATGTGGAGACCGTCACCGCTTGTGCGTGCAGACAGGCTGGAAAAATATCTTGATACACCTGCAAGAATATACTTCAAGAATGAAAGTGTGAGCCCTGCGGGAAGCCACAAACCGAATACTGCTGTGGCCCAGGCATATTACAATAAAAAAGAAGGGACCAAGAGGATATGCACTGAGACTGGCGCCGGCCAGTGGGGATGTGCCCTTGCATTTGCGGGCAATCTTTTTGACATCGAAGTAACCGTATATATGGTAAGGGTAAGCTATAACCAGAAGCCTTACAGAAGGACCATGATAAAACTATGGGGCGCAGAAGTATTTCCGTCACCATCAGACAGGACCGAGTCAGGTAGGGCAATACTGGCCCAGGACCCGAACTCAAATGGCTCGCTGGGCATTGCAATCAGTGAAGCAGTGGAAGATGCAGTAAAAAGCGGCGGTAAATATTCTCTTGGAAGTGTTTTAAACCATGTACTGCTGCACCAGACAATTATTGGCCTTGAAGCTAAAAAGCAGTTTGAGAAAGTCGGGGATTATCCTGATATTTTAATAGCCTGCGCAGGCGGCGGGAGTAATTTCGGTGGTTTTGCATTCCCATTTATTCCGGACAAAAAGAAAAACGATAAAATGCGCATCATTGCTGTAGAGCCTGATGCCTGCCCCACCCTTACAAAAGGTGAGTTTGTCTATGATTATGGCGATACTGCCAAGCTTGCTCCGATTACAAAGATGTACACTCTCGGACATGATTTTGTTCCTGCAGGAATTCATGCAGGCGGGCTTCGTTATCACGGCATGTCCCCACAGGTCAGTCTTCTCAAGCACGAAAATTTAATTGAGGCAGTCGCAGTATCACAGACAGGAGCGTTTGAAGCAGGAGCGATTTTTGCAAAAACCGAGGGTATTATTCCTGCCCCTGAAACCAACCATGCCATAAGGACCGCAATTGACGAGGCCTTAAAGTGCAAACAAACAGGTGAAAAGAAAGTAATAGCCTTCAATTTCAGCGGGCACGGCCATCTGGATTTGGGCTCTTATGAACAATATCTGGATGGACATCTTAAAGATTTCAAATATCCGGCAGAAAAAGTCAAAGAATCTCTGTCAAAGCTCCCGAAGTTTTAAGACGGGGAAGACCTTTAGTTTCATAAAATTCTAAACGGGGAAGACTTTTAGTTCATAAAATTCTAAACAGGGAAGACTTTTAGTTTCATAAAATAAAAATAAAAAAAATGGGGGTTATTATCAACAATAACCCCCCCCTCAGAGCACAATAATCCCTCTTTAGAGCATCGATATTAATTATTTTTAGATTTATTACCTCAAAATAAAAAATTTACTTGCATTTTTCATTATAAGTATATAGTATCGTATGCAAGGTTTTGTTAAAGTTTGTTATTCGGAATAGAAAATTTCTTCATTTTTATTCAATTTTTCTTAAAAATTGACGATATGTATTGTAAGGATTCTAATTAACTCCCGAATTTTAAAAAATAACTTTTATATTTACAGAATCATTATTTAATTTTAGTTATTATTATGCTTTTTTTCACAAATCCATTTTAATCACTATCCCCTTAAAAACTTTTTATAATTTTAAGGGACTTGAAAGGAGAAATATAAATTGTCAGAAGAATTAAAGGGATTAACCAGGGATAATCTGGAAACCAAGACTCTTGCGGATCTCAAAGAGATCTCCAAGGAGCTTAATATCCGTGGAACATCCAATATTAAAAAAGAGGGACTTATTGAAAAAATACTCGAGTTTGCTGAAAGGCTGGGCAAAGCATTAAATGCCGGCTCAGTGTCTTTGGCAGCCGAAGAAAAAGCCCCTGTTGACAGGTCATTTGAGGCCCCGCAAAAAGACATTGGAGCTGCTGCGGAAATTACCGCGGATGCCGAAATTGTCAAGGATAATGAGGTTTTGGCTTCGTATGGCGAAGTGCAGGGTGCAAAAGAGGCGTCAGGGATTATAACTGAAGATTTTGAGGGGGAAGAGGTTAGCGAAGTTTTAGATGCCCGGGAAAGCCGGTCCCAGCAGACAAGAACTTTAAAAGCAGCGGGCCATAAAGGGAAAGATGAAGCCGCTTCTTCAAGGACCCCAGCCAGGGAATCTGAAGCTGACAAAGCGCTTGAACCGGAGCCTGATGAATCTGAAGAAAAAATGAAAGGCATTTTGGATATATTATCTGAGGGTTATGGATTTCTTCGCACAAACGGATACCTTCAGGGGGCCCATGATATATATGTTTCGCAGTCACAGATAAGAAGATTCCATTTGAGGCAGGGAGATGAGGTTTACGGAGTCGTAAGGGCGCCAAAAGACAGTGAAAAATACAATGCTCTTTTGAGGATAGAAAAGGTAAATGATGTCGACCCTGAATTTGTAAGGAAAAGAAAGCCTTTTGAATCGCTGACTCCTATTTATCCGATGGACAGGTTACTGATGGAGACATCTCACCCAAACATTACATCAAGAATAATCGACCTTATTGCCCCGATTGGAAAGGGTCAGAGAGGCCTTATCGTATCGCCGCCAAAAGCGGGCAAAACAACGATATTGAAAGACATTGCAAACAGTGTTTCCGAAAACAATCCTGAAGTCTATATTATGGTTCTGCTGGTCGATGAAAGGCCTGAAGAAGTAACTGATATGGAAAGGTCCGTAAAAGGGGAAGTCGTAAGTTCTACATTTGATCAGCCTTCTGAAAACCACATCCAGGTTGCAGAGCTGGTTCTTCAGCGAGCCAAAAGACTTGTTGAACATGGCAAGGATGTGCTTATACTGCTTGACAGTATTACCCGTCTTGCAAGGGCATACAACCTTTCGTTGCCTGCAAGCGGCAGGGTACTTTCCGGCGGTGTTGATTCAACTGCGCTTTTCCCTCCCAAAAGGTTTTTTGGCGCGGCCCGAAACATTGAATTCGGCGGCAGTCTCACTATTCTTGCGACCGCACTGGTTGACACCGGCAGCAGAATGGATGAAGTAATATTTGAAGAGTTTAAAGGTACCGGCAACATGGAACTTAATCTTGACAGGAAACTTGCCGATAAAAGAATCTTCCCGGCAATTGACATAACCCGTTCAGGAACCCGAAAAGAAGAACTCCTGATGGAAGAAGAAGAAGCAAAACAGGTATGGAAATTAAGAAGGATAGTGCATGAAAAAGAATCTGAGGTTGCAATAGAACAGCTTATTGATTATATGAGGAAAACAAAAACAAATAAGGACTTTCTTGATATAATAAAAACCAGCCTGGGAAGCAACAAATCCTCATTAAATAGCAGGGCATAAATTTAAGGGATATAAATTATTTACAGGCGCAGCAATTTTACAGGCACAGCAATTGGCCATCTAAAAGTAATTTCCTAAATTACATTATTTACTTAATATGGTGCTTGTGCTAATATAACGATTTTGAAATTTTTTATTACGTGAGGTTAACCAATATGAAGAAAGATATACATCCGGCATATTCTGATTGTACAGTTACCTGCTCATGCGGCAGTACTTTTCAAACAAAATCTGTTAAAAAAGAGCTGCATGTGGAAATATGTTCAAGCTGCCACCCGTTTTATACCGGAAAACAAAAACTTATTGATTCGGGCGGAATGATAGACAGGTTCCAGAGAAGAATGAAAAAAGTTGAAAAAATAAAGAAATAATATAAAAATATTTTATGAGTATTTCATCTTTAAACCTTTCGTGTCCTTAAGAGAATTAATTGGCCTATGAAAATCAAGCTCATAAAATATACCCCGGAACCAGAGAAAATGGTAGCAGTGGCTGCAAGGCTTTGTTATTCCCCGGTGGGTGTAGAGCAATTGATGGAGGACTTAAGTTCCGAAGAAGTCAATAAACTGGTAAAGTTTGTTGTTAAAAGCGGGCATTTAAGCACCACGGAGCATATTTATTTTACTTTTGCCATAGAAGGTGTCTCGCGGGCGCTTACACATCAGCTGGTAAGGCACAGGCTTGCTTCTTATAACCAGCAGTCGCAAAGGTATGTAAAATTTTATGGAAATTATGAATATATTGTTCCACCCTCTGTGAAAAATAATCCGCAGATGTTTCCTGAGTTTAAGGCCCTTGTCGACAAAATCCACGATTTTTATGAAGAAATGCTCAAATCCGGAGTGGAGGCTGAGGATGCAAGATATATTCTGCCTAATGCGTCAGAAACAAAAATAATAGTCTCCATGAATGGAAGGGAACTGCTGCACTTTTTTACTGTCAGGTGCTGCAACAGGGCACAATGGGAAATAAAAGAACTGGCAACAGGTATGCTCAAAGATATAAAAAAGGTATGCCCTGTCGTTTTTGAAAAAGCCGGGCCAAACTGCCTGAGGGGCCCCTGCACTGAAGGAAAATTCACCTGTGACAATCCTCCTAAAGCGAGTGATTTTGATGCCTGAAATAAAGGAGAACATGCCTGAAATAAAGGAGAACATGCCCGTAATAAAAGAGAATACGTCTGAAATAAATGAGAATATGCATGAAATAAAAGAGAATACGTCCGACATAAAGGACACTAATGGAGTGCCGGATTGCGGTGTTTCATCCAAAGATATGTTGAAAAAACCTGAAAATATTTCTATAGAGGAGCAGCAGGGAATAAATGGGGATAAATATGCTGACACACAGCAGGCATCCCCCAATGCAGCCAACGCCTGCAGCAGCACTGTGCAGGGTTTAAAAAAACTTAATGTGGGCGGACAGGCAGTACTTGAAGGCGTGATGATGAGGAGCAGGCGTTTCTGGGCCGTTGCAGTCAGGAAACCTGACGATACAATAAGTTGCGCTATTTTCAAAGAAATCTCTATTACAAACAGGAAAAAAGTGCTGGGATGGCCATTTATAAGAGGAATGGTTGCCCTTGTCGAAAATCTTTCCCTAGGGTTTAAGGCACTTAGCTATTCAGTTAATGAGTCTACCGGTGAAGAAGTACAGATCTCAAAAAAGCAAATGAGCATATCCGTTGTCATAGCGGTACTATTTACAGTGGGAGTTTTTTTTGTTCTCCCTACACTTATAGGGCGGTCTTTTAGCAATTTTATACCGAATTCAATTCTTTATAATCTTCTTGAAGGGCTTGTCAGGATAGCTTTTCTGGTAGGATATATAGCCCTTATCTCTTTTATGAAAGATATAAAAAGGCTGTTTCAATATCATGGCGCCGAGCATAAGACAATCCAGGCCTATGAGAACGGGGAAGAGCTTATACCTGAAAACGTCAAAAAGTATTCAAGACTTCACTTAAGGTGCGGCACCAGCTTTTTGCTTATCGTAATGGTAGTCGCGCTTATTGTATATTCTCTTCTTGGCAAACCGCCCCTATATTTAAGGTTAATTTCAAGAGTGGTTTTAATGCCGCTAATTGCAGGAATATCTTATGAACTGATAAGGCTTGCAGGAAAATTCGGCCGCTTTAAAATCGTGCAGATAATTTTCTATCCGGGGCTTTTATTGCAGAGAATAACAACAAGGGAACCTGATGAAAAGCAGTTAGAAGTTGCCATAGTATCACTTAATAAAATCCTTGAATCCGAATTAAGTGAGCCCGAAAATATAATAGAAAAAAAGATTGTAGAAAAAGAAGACGAAGTTTCCGTAAATGCCTGAAAAATCAGGGCCAAAATGGATAAATAAATGGTTGATTTGCTTGAAAAACTTAAAAGTTATGAGGACGCATACAACAAGTTTCTTGAAAAGCTTGGCGGCCCCGACGTTTCCCAGGATCCGGAAAAAATAAAAGAATATGGACAGAAAATATCGGACATTGAGGAAATAGTTCAAATCGCAAAAAAATACAGATCAGCAAGAGCTTCCCATGAAGAGATAAAGGAAATGCTGAAAAGTGAAAAAGATGAAGCGATGAAGATCTACTTTTCTGAAGAATTTGAAAAAAACAATACTGAGCTCGAAAAGCTTGAGAAGAAGATACTGATATATTTAACCCCGAAGGACCCGAATGATGAAAAAAATGTAATCGTTGAAATCAGGGCAGGCGCAGGCGGCGACGAAGCGGGGCTTTTTGCCGCTGTATTATTCCGGATGTATACAAAATATGCTGAAAACAGGAGATGGAAACACAGCATTTTAAGCTCAAGCTCCCAGGGTATCGGGGGTTTTAAGGAAATAATCTTTGATGTTGAAGGAAAAAGTGTATATTCGGATATGAAATATGAGTCGGGGGTACACAGGGTTCAAAGGGTGCCTGTAACAGACTCCGGCGGCAGGATACATACATCAACGGCCACAGTCGCGGTCCTTCCCGAAGCCGAAGAAGTCGATGTCACTCTTGATCTTGCTGATCTGCGCATCGATGTTTTTCGTTCCTCTGGTCCCGGGGGCCAGTCAGTCAATACAACAGATTCTGCCGTGAGGATCACACATGTGCCTACCGGACTGGTTGTCTCCTGCCAGGATGAAAAATCCCAGCTGCAAAACAAGGAAAAAGCATTTAAAATACTGCGGGCGCGCCTTAAGGAAATTGAAGAACAGAAATACATGGATGAGCAGACAAAAAACAGGCGGCTTCAAATAGGCACCGGAGACAGGAGCGAGAGGATAAGGACCTACAACTTTCCCCAGGGAAGGATAACTGACCACAGGATAAATATAACTCTGTACAAGCTTGAAAATATTCTTGAAGGCAACATAGAAGAGCTTATAGATGCGCTCAGGACCGCTGATGAAGAGAAAAAATTAGAAAAGCTGGAAATTTAGGAGCTTTTTTATTGCAGGATATCAAAAAAATATGGGATGTTAAAAACCTTCTTAACTGGTCAATTGAGCACTTCACTTCAAAAGGCATAAATCAGCCTAAATTATCTGCCGAACTGCTACTCGCCGACGCTTTAAATTTTACAAGGATGCAGATATATCTTAACTTTGACCATAAACCCGGCCAACAGGAAATCGCAAGATTTAAAGACTATATCTTAAAGCGGGTTGAGCATATGCCCATCCAATACATATTAAAAAAAGCTTTCTTCAGGAATCTTGAACTTTATGTGGATGAAAACGTCCTGATACCAAGGCCCGAAACCGAACTTCTGGTAGACAGGGTATTAAACATCATGGCGGACATAGTCAGAGAGAAGGCAGCCGGGTTTTTTGGTGACTCTTTCGGACAGGCCGGCACTGCAGGCATAGCAGATATAAATTTAAATATACTGGAGATCGGAACCGGAAGCGGAGCCATTGCGCTTAGCTTAATAAAAGAAGGGTACCAATTTATTGCAAAGGCTGCAGGCGCCGGAAAAAATGGATCATCCCAAACCCCATCTTATATAAAACTTAAGGTAACAGCTACAGAAAAAAGCAAATCTGCCCTTAATATTGCGCTAATAAATGCAAACAATCTGTTGTCAGAAGAAGAAATAAAGAATGTTGACTTTGTAAAAGCAGATATAATACCCGCCGAAAATTCTTTATTTACCAATGAGTTTAAAGGAAAAATAAATATAGTGGTTTCAAATCCCCCATACATTTCCGAAGAAAATTATAACAGCCTGCCCCAAGAGGTGCGGCATTTTGAACCCAAGTGTGCTCTTCTTGCAGGTAAAACCGGACTTGAAATCTACAAAAAGATAGTGGACCAGGCATGCAGCCTTATTGATCCCGGGAATTCATTTCTTGTTTTTGAAATCGACCCTTATGTAAGCCCCGGTCTGCAAAAGTATATAACAGAAAGTTTAAAACCGGAAAATATCGAAATACATAAAGATTACAATCAGCTGAAGAGAATAATGGTTATAAAAATCTAAGTCATTTTTGTAAGGTCCAAACGCGCAGATATACCTTTCCTGATTGTGACGACATTAAGGGCGTCAGGCAACTTTTCCTGTATTTACTTGTTCTTAAAGAGCAGATACAGTCTTAACGACTTCTCTTACTTAGTACAAATAACAGGTTGTCTACTACCATGTACGAAAAAACAGCAATGCACACTAAAAATGCCGCACTTTTTAAAACTATTATAAAACCCATTTATTTACCTGACT
The DNA here is from genome assembly GCA_038320085.1 of Candidatus Humimicrobiales bacterium. Classification (GTDB taxonomy): domain Bacteria; phylum Actinomycetota; class Humimicrobiia; order Humimicrobiales; family Humimicrobiaceae; genus Fen731. The sequence goes on along the minus strand of JBBQDW010000001.1, from coordinate 33,350 downwards.
TCAGATTATAAAATTATAAATAAATAATAATCCAATTTTTAAACATTAACTTGAGATTATTAATTTATTTTTAAATAATATTACATTTAAGATATATATGTCAAGAGTATTATTATATATATATTATACTATTATATTAATATTTATCACTTTTTGTCATTTTATGGTGTAGGGATTGTTAATATTGTTAGCCGTCTGGAAAATTTATTTATAGAGTGAGGCTCGGAAAAGCCTTAAAACAAAAAGGCCCAAAGCTGCTTAACTAAAAAAGGCCAAAAGCAGCTTTGGGCAAAAATCATATTTACGCCTGGCTTGTTTTGTGTGTTTGAGATTTATTTTTAATAATGCTATGCCAGAAACCGGATTATCCCGCGGTATAACATATTGATGCCTGGTGCAGTGCAGCACTCAACATTAATAAAGCACGATCTGCCGCTAAATATTGATACCTTGAGCAATCCGCCGGCATCGCCTGTTTATACACTGCACAATCCGGCACTATTTATTGATACCTTACTGACACCTTATTGATACCTAACCCAACCCAGTATTACATATCCGGATAAACAGGGAAATCTTCTGCGAGTTTTTTAACTTTTACAGCAAGACCTGCAATTGCTGTTTTGTCTTCTTTGTTTTTTAAGGCAAAGGCTATAAATTCACCTATCTTATGCATCTCTTCTGCTCCCATGCCCCGTGTTGTCACAGCCGGGGTGCCTATCCTTATCCCGCTTGTTATATTGGGGTTTAATGTATCATAAGGTATTACGTTTTTATTTAGTATTATACCGACCGAAGCAAGCAACTCGGAAGCCTCATAACCGGTCATTCCCATATCGGACAAGTCAATAAGGAAGAGATGATTATCAGTTCCGCCGGAGACTATCCTAAATCCCCTGTCTTTAAGATAGGCGCATAAGACCTTGGAGTTTTCTACAATCCTCCCTGCATATTCTTTAAATGAAGGCTGCAGCGCTTCAAAGAAGCAGACTGCTTTTGCGGCTACTGTATTCATAAGCGGACCACCCTGAATTCCGGGGAACACTGATTTATTTATCATGCCTGAATATTTTTTATCGGCAATAATAATCCCGCCTCTTGGCCCCCTTAAGGTTTTGTGAGTTGTTGCTGTCGTAAAATCGGCAATGCCCACCGACGAGGGATGCGCGCCTCCTGCAATCAGCCCGGCAACATGGGCAATATCTGCCATCAGGAATGCCCCGACCTCATCAGCTATTTCCCTGAATTTTGTAAAATCGATTATTCTTGAATAAGAGCTTGCGCCAGCTATTATAAGCTTCGGCCTTGCAATCCTTGCAATCTTTTTAACATTTTCATAGTCTATCATCTCTGTCTCGGGATCGACACTGTAAGTAAATACTTCAAAATATTTTCCTGTGAGGTTTTGCTTGTGGCCGTGTGAAAGATGTCCGCCGTCACGAAGATTCATGCTTAAAATATGGTCGTTGCAATTTAATATCCCTAAAAAAACTGCAGTATTTGCTTGTACGCCGCTGTGCGGTTGTACATTACAGTAATTGGAATTGAAAAGCTCATTGCATCTTTTTATTGCCAGTTCCTCGACTTCATCATAAATCTGGCAGCCTTCATAATATCTGTCCCCCGGATAACCTTCGGCATATTTGTTTGTCAGTACTGATCCGGTAGCATTTATTACTCCCTCGGAAGCATAATTCTCTGAAGCGATAAGGACCACCTGGCTTCTCTGCCTTTCAAGCTCTCTTGCAATCATTTTCTGAATCTGGATATCCGAAATTTCAGTACGAGCATGATTATTGTTAATGTTATTGTTACTGTTAGCCAAAGTTTTCCCCCTTAAAATAAAAAATATAAGATTCTAAAATATTTAAAAATAATTTTATAGATAACTATATTGTATTAAAGCAATATATCGCTTGACTCCTTTATTTAAAAATAATGTTATAAGCAAATATAATGTTATAAAAATAAATATAGTGCTATAAAAACAACGTAATAGTTTAACTCCTTTGCAATTCTTTAAAATAAAAATAAATTATAAAACAAACAAATAATCGAAAATAGTTACTATACTTTCTTTTATTAATTTTGCAACCTGGATATAAATATCAACCGGTCTTCCATAAGGATCCTCAACGTCGATTACCGGCGGTTTTACAATTTCAAGGGATGCGGTATTTTTTAAAATCAGCATCCTGCGAAAGATAGTTGTATGAATCTTTGATTTAAGCACAACCTTTGGAGCTTTTAATACATCTGTTAATATAGCTCTTGCCTGGAGATTTGTTTTTTGATTATTAGTGTTTATGTCCAGACAGTCCCGGTTAAAAATTTCTTCAGATTGAAGATACAGGACTATATTGGACAATTCAAGCAGATTGAATATTTTTCTTTCATCAGCGCCCGGAAATCTTGAGATTATGTTTCTCTTGTGGGTGGTTGCCATGGTAATAAGCGCATCAGAGTTTAGGATGGTCTTGGCATCCAGGCCCTTGGGTTTGAATTTTATATTCGGTATTTCAAATAAATCCAGCACCCGATAAGTGTTTGCAGGAATACCGGTTAAAAGTACGTCTGTTCCGGCGCTTCCTATGCTTATTATCTCCTTAAGTCCCGGATTTTTTCTAAAGTAAATTGTCTTTAAAAGATGCGTGGCAACAGCTTCAGCAATATAACTTCTACAGGTATTGCCTGTGCAGATAAAATTTAAATTTAGTACTTTGGACCTTTTAACTCTATTTTTTGGTCCTTCAATTTCTTCCATATAACTCCATTATCTCCTGCGCACTGACTTTTCCTTCCCTGATGATAACCGGCGCATCACCGGTTACATCAACAACTGTTGAGGCGACTCCTGCCAGGTTTTCTGCCATATCGGCTATGACATCTGCTTTATCTTTTATTATTTCGGGAATTTCAGCAATACTGACAGGTGACTGGCCGCTGCCGGAAATCGTTGCGCTTGTAGACACAATCGGACCGCATATCCTGATTATGTCTTTTATTATTTTTAGGCAGTCAAGCCTTAATGCTATTCTGTCACTGCCGCCTGTAATAAAATCCGGCAGGTTTTTATTTTTTTTAAATACTAAAGTTACGGGCCGTGGAGTTGAAGACACCCAGTATTTTTCAATCAGTACCTGTGCGAATGCATTTATTTTATCTGCAAGAATATCTGAGTCAGCAATATCGGCAATCAGGACTATAAAAGGCATAACGCCGGGCCTTTGTTTGATTTCGTAAATCCTGTCTAGAGCTGTTTTATTATTATATACGCAACTTAATCCGTATATAGTGCCGGTTGGCAGGATAGCTATTCTACCGTCTGTCAGTGCCTCAGCAATTGTTATGACATTTTCCCTGCTGTATTTGCCGCCAGGCCCGACTTCCAGATATATCTGCCCGGCCTTATTCATCGCTTATGCTTAGTCGCCACATACCCTGAGCCTTCATCCAGTGAACCGTAAAAAGCGGAATAGCGATTACTAAAAATACGATTCCCCTTATAAGGTTCTTGAGTGCAAATATTTTTTCATTGTTTATCTGCATTGCTATCTCTTCATCAACCATCTTGTTTATTTCCGCTTCAGACATTGTGCTGTTGTTGGGGTCAGATTTATATGCAGGGATAATTAATGCTCTTGTAGAGTAGGTGGTTGGCTTGACATAGTTTACAATATTGTCAACTGTTGTTACGATTCCTACAATGAAAAGCACTATCGAAATAATGCAGACCATATAAAAATAAATTTCCCTTATATAGACTCTTCTTGCCATCGTTTACCTCCTAAATACTTTTATACCCAAGCTTTTACTCAAGTTTACTTATTTAAAAACAACCAGTACCTTTTGTTTATATGATATGATAGAAAAGGTTTTTTTTAAATATAATTAATGCCCAATATTTACAAATGAGAGGCTTTATTAAATAATTTGATGAAGGCCTTATTAAATAAGAGGTTTTTTTAAATATAATTAATGCCCGATATTTACAAATGAGAGGCTTTATTAAATAATTTGATGAAGGCCCTATTAAATAAGAGGTTTTTTTTAAATATAAGTAATGCCCGATATTTATAAATGAGAGATGTTTTTAAATAAGAGGGTTTTTTAAATAATTTGATGGGGGCCTTATTAAAAGGTTTGACAAGTAAAATAAAAAATTATTAAATTTTGAGATTAAACAAATAATCCGGCATACAAAAGAGCAGCTGTCGAAAGGTTGCCGGGGGAAAAGTAGAAGGAAAATATAGATATGGAAGATAATCCGGCAAGGCCCACCTGGGATGAATATTTTGGTTCGATAACAAAACAGGTCTCTACACGTTCAACATGCCTGCGGCGGAAAGTTGGGGCAATAATCGTCAAAGATAAAAGGATACTTACTACAGGATATAACGGCGCTCCAAAAGGTGTAAAAAACTGCCTTGAAAGGGGCAAATGTCTCAGAGAAGAAATGGGTGTGCCCTCCGGCCAGAGGCATGAAATATGCAGGGGGCTGCATGCTGAACAGAATGCAATAATCCAGGCAGCTTATCACGGTGTAAATATCCAGGACAGTGTACTATACAGCACAACACAGCCGTGCGTTCAATGTGCAAAGATGATAATTAACAGTGGAATAAGAAAAATTTATTATTTTGTTGATTATCCTGATGAACTTTCATTGGAGCTTTTAAATGATGCCGGAGTCGAACTGATAAGGCTGCAATAGATAAATTAAAATCTGTATTTCCTGGGAATGATGGTAACGCCTTCTTGGGAAATGGTAAAGCCTCTTTTTATATCGAGCTCCCGGTCAAAACCTATTATTGCGTTATCGGGAATTATTATTCCGCGGTCTATAATAGTTTTTTTTATTATTGCATTACTGCCGATAGTGTTTTCGCCCATAAGGACAGAATCGCTTATAGACGCACCGTTATTTACTTTTACAGCGTAAGACAAAATACAACGTTCAATACTTGCATTATCGATTACACAACCATTTGATACCAGGGACTCACTGACCCTGGAGTTTTCCGAGTATTTTACAGGCTGCAGTGAATCTGCCCTTGTAAAGATCTCCCATCGCGGGTTATACAGGTTGATTGAAGGATTCTTGCTGATGAGATCCATATTGGCCCTATAGTATTCATCCAAGTCGCCTATATCGCGCCAATAAGCTTTTTCGTAACTCTTCGCCCCCAAAATGAAATTATCATTAAAATTGTAGACATAAATGTTTCGCTGCCTCCTAAGCATTGAAGGTATTACATCATAACCAAAATCATGCGAGGAAAAATGTTCAGGATCGGAAGCTATAAGTTTTTTATCCCTGGTTGTTTTTTTATGCTGGTCTATTACAAGCTCCTCAATAAGTATCTGCAGGTTAAAAGTATAATTGCCCATTGAAGCAAGACAAAAACCTGAATTATCAGGCATCGGAGTAGGAGTTGCCGGTTTTTCCTCAAAACCTATGAGCTTTAAGTTGGCGTCAACCACAAGCACTCCATATTTTCCGGCTGCAAGACTTGCAGGGACCGGGATAGCGGAAATAGTAAGATCAGCATTGCCGGCCATGTGAAAATCATTCATCTGGGATATATCCATAAGATATATGTGGTCACCGCCGAATATATTAACTATGTCCGGACGAGCCTCCCATGCATACCTCTTATTCTGGTTAATGGCATCTGTTGTCCCTGTATACCAGCCGCTGCCTTTGCCTTCTTTTGCAGGCAGCAGCCTTATCATGTTGTAGCGGCCCGCTCCAAAAATGGGTGCCCAACCCTCAAGGACATGTTGTTCAAGCGATCTCGGCTCGTACTGGGTAAGTACATATATCTTTCTTATTCTGGAATGGATAAGGTTGCTTAAGACAAAATCAATGACGCGGTAACTGCCGCCAAAAGGCAGTGCAGGCTTTGCCCTGTCTTTAGTTAAGGGGAAAAGCCTCTTGCCAATACCGCCCCCTAGAACAAATGCAACTACTTCTATTCTCATGGTTTTAACAAATATTAATAAATATTAAAATTATATAATTATTTTATACTATTATATCCTAATGTTGTAAACATTTTTTTATTTAACAGGGTTTTAATCAGCTTATATCTGCCCGTCTTTTACTGCTTAATGTAATTGCGGCAAGCCTTTCGGCAGTGCAATCTGACATCATTTCGCCATCCATCTGCCATTTCCAGTTTCCCCGGCTGGTGGAAGGGCGGTTCATCCTTGCTTCCTGCCCTAAGCCGAGGATATCCTGCATCGGTATTATCACAAGATTTGCTGCCGAAGCCATCAGCAGTATTATGATTTCATTTATCAGGCCCTCCCTTACTTTACCATTATTTACTACACCTTTATTTACCCTATACTCAGTTACTGCGCCCACAAATTCACCGGTAAGCCCGGCTGGATTATTCTTTGAAGCAGAATACCCAAAGGACGTTGTAACGGGATGCCCTTGTTCCGGTAAAGCTGCCTTTATTAGAGTAACGGGATAACCTTGCCCCGGCAATGTTTCCTTTATGAGAGTTACTGGATGCCCTTGCCTCCATAAAGCTTCCTTTCTTAGATATCCCAGCAGGTTTTTTGCCTCAAAGGACCTTACCTCATTTTCCAGCCATCCCCTCAATGTATTATTGTCATGGGTACCGGTGCAGGCAACAGCGTTTTTAATATAATTGTGGGGAAGGTGACTGCTGTGTGGGAAATCTCTTCCGAATCCAAACTGAAATACCCTGAGGCCCGGAAGGCCCAATCTCTCCATTATCGAATCTACATCAGGAGTTATAATACCCAGGTTTTCTGCAACTATTGGCAATCGGCTCGTTCTCTTACTAAGCAGATTAAAGAATTCTTCGGGATATGCGTTTACCCATCGGCCGTTAATTGCTGTTTTTTCACCTGAGGGCACCTCCCAGTATGCAATAAAACCCCTGAAGTGATCAAGCCTTACCAAATCAAACATTTTAAAATTAAATTCCATTCTGGCGATCCACCAGGAAAATCCGGTTTTTTTCAATCCCTCCCAGTCGTAGACAGGGTTTTTCCAGAGTTGGCCCGTTTTGCTGTAATAATCCGGAGGAACTCCTGCTATAAATCTGGGTATTTTTTTATTGTCCAACTTAAAAATAGAGGGAGAGGACCACACATCAGAACTTTCATAGTCAACATATATGGGTATGTCCCCAAAAATCTTTATGCCATTTGCACCTGCATGGCGTTTAAGGCTGTTCCATTGTTTAAAAAAAATAAACTGGAGGAATTTTTGCAGCTCCACTTCTTTGCTGACAATTTTTTTAAGTTCTTTGACATCCAAAGCATTTCTGTCCCTTACCGGTTGGGGCCACATGCTCCAGCTTGCCATGTTTAAACGATTTTTAAAATATTTCTTAAATGCAACAAAACATGCAAAATCCTCAAGCCATCCGGCATCATTCTCAGCGCAAAAATTGTCAAACTCATCTTTGAAACTTTTGCAGTTTTCCCTGAAATTCTTATAGGCATAATTAAACATTTTATTTTTAGCAATTGATGCCCTTTTATAATCTACACTTATATAATCGGAGCGTTTGTCATTTAAGGCTGTATGGCCGGTTTGTCTGTAGTCTGTGGCATTATATCCGTCACCTTTGCAGCCGGCATGTCCCCTCCGTAAATCAAAATCAGCAATTATTTCCCCGGTATTATCGTATTGTCCTGCTGCAGGGGAAGCGCCAGCGGCCGTCGCAACTGCAGCGGCAGAGGAAGCGGCAGCAGTAACCACCGCGGAAGCAGCATCAATAGCATCAACAGCAGCGGCAGCATCAAAAGCAGCGGCCGCGGCAACAGAAGCGGCCCGTATTTCATCGAGCTGGGGCTTTTTTATAAGACCCTGCTCGTAAAGCAAAACCGGACTGATAAGAAGAGGATTTCCGGCAAATGCCGAATAACAGGCATAAGGCGAAAAATTTTTTGAAGCGCCGGTTGGATTTAATGGAAGTATCTGCCAGTATTGCTGTCCGGCCTTTTTTAAAAAGTCCACAAAGTCAAAAGCCGCGCTTCCCAAATCACCGATACAAAACCCTGAGGGGAGGCTTGTAATGTGAAGCAAAACACCGCTTGCCCTTTTATTTAGTATATCCATTGAATACACCCGGATGTCATGTTTAAGCATGATAATAGGGAAATAATCCCTGCCTTTAACTATCCATAAAGCAATATAAAAATTCCTTTCCTGAAATATTTTAAAATTTCAGCTTCCCCTGGAGTAATTTAAAAATTTCAGCTTCCCCTGGAGTAATTTAAAAAATCAGCTTTTCCTGGAAATTTTTAGATAATCCAGCACTTTCTCAAAATAGGACAACCACTCTTTCGATTTATTGATTGTTTTTGCCTCTATTGTCTTTAGCAAATAAATATTTTCTTTTATTTCAATTATCACATTCTGGGATTTCCATATATTTAAGTGTATTTTAAGCTTTGTAATAATGTCAAAAAAATCTGCCAGGTTTTTAAGCAGTTCCACATTTTCAGGTTCCATTGAAATGGACCCTATTGTCTCATCAAGTTTTTCTGTTGAAATTACTCCCAGGCTTTCCAGGTTAATCAGGTTTACTATACCGATTTTTTCTGATATCCAGTTCATCTCAAATATATCTTTTTGTGAAAGGCCGGGTTTTTTTATAATATTGTAGAGCATATATTCCCCGAAAAACTCGTAGATATTAGGGAAAATTCCATCCAGAAAGTAATAAAGCATCTTTTTTTCTTTGAAATCGTTAAGGGTCCCCTCGTATTCATTTAAGATAGTTGCCATTTGGGGATAAATGCTGTTATTGCAGCCTGCCATCATTTTTTCTACTATATCAATCTGGTCATCTTTCATGAAATCACTTATAGTAAATAAATTTCCGGCAAATCTTTTTGCAAGGAAATTCTTGATTGCGGATTTATCGCCGCTAATGTTAACATAGTCTGTAAAAACATCATCATTTTGTTCATTTGCCGATACAAGAAGCTTCCTAAGCTGAGTAACGACAGTTGGTATCTCCGAAGCGTCATCATGCGTTGCTGTTTTGGCAAAAGCTGCCGTATTTGCGCTGCTTAAAACATTTTTATTTTTATATCTGTATGCTGCAAAAACGACGTTTTTTGACTCAAGGGTGATCTTTGACATAACTGCAGCGCTGCCTGTAATAATAGTACAGTTATGCGCCCGCATCCTCTCATAAGTTATTCCGCTTGCTTCAAAGCTGTAAATATTATACATATCCGGTATTTCTTTTTTATCAGCAACAAGTATTTCGAGCGCAAGGCGCGCTGATATTTTTATAAAATCGCAGGAAGCCTTTTTTGCATACAGAAGATATATGCTCTCGCCATCCCCATATTCAGGAAGGTTGCTTTTGGCTTTTTTTAAAATTTCAAGAAAATCAGGTTCAAAATCCCTGCCGGTTATTTCATTTAAAATTTCCATTGCCCTGCAAGCATGCCGCATCAGCTGGATCGGTTCTATCCTTGAAATATCATCAAAGAACCATCCGTCACTTGACTGCATAAAAAGGCTCTGGCGGTATGCCTCGAGCAGCTTTAAGAAAATTATTCGCACTGTTTTTTCAAGGGGATTTTTTAAAAATATGCTGAAGAATTTTTCTGCTGCCTTACCTGTGGGATTATCCATAATACACACATAAGCCTCTACTGCTTCATATGGGTTGCTGATGCCGGGTTTTAAATACTTTTGGGCCTCATCAATATAAACTAAAGAATTTATCCCGGCGAGCCAGTCTATTGCTTCCCTTAAAGGTGCGCGCCATTTTTGATTCCAGCCCGGGTGATATACTGAGCCTGTTGAACAGTTGCAATCCTCTTTCCATCTGCAGATACCGTGTCTGCAACTCCAGGATGAATTTTCAATAATCCGGACCTCGTATATCGGGTGATATTTTTGGAGATACTCTCCAAAAACAGTAATATCCGCAAGTTTGTTTGACTCGATATAATCAATACAGTAAGAAAGAGCCATTTCTCCAAACTGGTGATGGTGCCCATACGTCTCCCCATCGCTTGATATGGTAATTATTTCCGGCAGTTCCTGTACCCTCAATGGCAGTCCTACGATATTTTTTGCAAAAGATTCACCATCCTTCAGAAGGCTGCCAAACGAGACTTTATTTGAAAGAGAATCATCATAAAAGAATATATTAATCGACTTGCCCCCCGGCAGATTACAGATATACGGCATCCTGGTATTAATAGAGCCGCCGGAAACATCGGTCCATGCGGTATTTTCGGGATTTTTGGTTATTTTCCTTATTTCCCCCGCCTGGTTTGGAGAAAGTATTGTATATAGAATTCCAAAATCAGCGCAAATCTCAAGTGTCTCCGTATCAACGGCAGTTTCGGAAAGCCATATGCCTTCAGGCTTCCTGCCGAAATTCGCTTCAAAATCACTTACCGCCCAGGCAACCTCGATTATTTTATCCTGCCTGCTTGCAAGCGGCATTATGATATGGTTATATATTTGTGCAATCGCACTGCCGTGGCCGGAAAAGATGGACCTGCTGGCCTTGTCTGCATTGACGATGGAGGTGTAAGTTTTTATGTCATGTTCCTTTATCCACGAAAGCAGTGTCGGCCCAAAGTTAAAACTTATCCTGGTATAATTGTTAAGTATTTTTATAAGCCTATTTTCCCTGTCAAGCAGATGGGCGCCGCCATTTACCCTGTAGCACTCGGCATTTATTTTTTCATTCCAGTCATGCCAGGGATAGGCCTCACCCTGCATCTCGATTGCTCCCAGCCAGGGGTTTGCCCTTACCGGCTGGTAAAAGTGTCCATGAATGCATACATATCTGTCCATTATCTGCCTGCTTTATATATAATCATGCCATTTATTAAATAAACCGTCATATCTGCTTTACCCATAATGCCATATCCACTTTATGCTTGTCCCCACGGGCCTTGCTTTTACTGCCATTGCTGCTGACTGCTTTTGATCCGAAATCAATAAATAAAATCAATAAATAATATCTTTTTTAAAATAAAGCACCCCAAGTGGCGGCAGGGTGACAGAAATGGTAAACGGCCTTCCATGGGTACTCTTTTTTAAGGTGCTGATTTTCTCGAAATTTCCGTGGCCGTTTCCGCCATAGACTAAGGCATCGCTGTTAAATATTTCACCCCATTCACCTTCATGCGGGACACCTATCTGGTATTTATATCTTGGAGTCGGCATAAAATTGCAGGCGACAACAAAGGTGCTTTCAATTTTTCCATTCCGGTTTTTAATATTGCTGCTGCCGCTTTCACTACTGCCTTTCGCACCCCCATTTTTACCGGTATTATCAGGCTCTTCGTTTTCCATTGCTGATACCGTCTGCCTGTCAGCTGCTTTTTTTGGGGTTGTTTGCACAGACTCCGGTTGTTTGAAGGCTGCACTTTTTATTATTGCTTCATTTTGCCAAAATATGGTTTTCCTTAAAAAAAGTATTATACTTTGCCGTGTATTGCTCGCATCGACCCATTCAAAATTTTCCGGCTGAAAATCATTTGCGTGAAGGGCGCCCTCGTTAAAATAAACCTTGTTTAAGTCCGCAACAAGCCGCTGTACTCCGCAGTGCGGTTCAAATTTGGACCCGGGCCAGTCAAGGAAACTCTCGTGGTTCCATTCTTGCCTCTGGGCAAATTCATTTCCCATGAAAAGCAGTTTTTTACCGGGAAAAGAATACATATAGCCCAGCAGCAGCCTTAAGTTTGCAAATTGCTGGCAGGTGTCTCCCGGCATTTTTTCAAGAAGGGATTTTTTGCCATACACGACTTCATCATGTGACAGGGGCAGTAAGAAATTTTCAAAAAATGCATACCAGAAAGCAAACGTTAAGTCATTCTGGTTAAATTTTCGGCAAACCGGGTCCTTTGAAAAATAATTAAGGGTATCGTGCATCCAGCCCATGTTCCATTTCATGCCGAACCCAAGTCCGCCGGAATATTTTGGCTTTGTAACTGCGGGCCACGCGGTCGCTTCCTCGGCAATTACCTGGATATCCGGAAAACTTCCGTACAAAGCCTCATTTAAACCTTTTATAAAATCCATCGCTTCCAGGTTTTCTCTTCCGCCATATTTGTTTGGTATCCACTCTCCTTTTTTTCGTGAATAGTCAAGATAAAGCATCGATGAAACCCCGTCGACCCTCAGTCCGTCTGCATGATATTTATCAACCCAGAACATGGCGCTGCTTATAAGAAACTCTTTTACTTCGATCCTGCCGTAGTTAAAAATCAGGCTCTTCCAATCCGGATGAAAACCTTTTTTGGGGTCCGCATGTTCGTACAGGCAGGTGCCGTCAAAATTGGCAAGTCCGTGGGAATCATTTGGAAAATGCGAAGGCACCCAGTCAAGTATTACCCCAATATCATTTTGGTGAAGCAAATCGATTAAATACTTCAGGTCCTGCGGAGTTCCATATCGGGACGTAGAGGCAAAATATCCGGTCACCTGATATCCCCAGGAACCGTAAAAAGGATGCTCCATTACCGGCATAAGCTCCACGTGGGTAAACCCCATTTTCTTTATATACTCCACAAGGCAGGGCGCAATTTCACGGTAGCCGGCAAATCTTTTTGCCCGTACGGATGCTCCCGGACTGCAGTCAGACGGGCTTTTCCATGAGCCAAGATGAAGCTCATATATGGAAATTGGGCCGTCAAGGCTGTTTTTAAAATGCCGCTTGTCCATCCATTTTTCATCATTCCAGCCATAATCGTTAATATTATAGATAATCGAGGCAGTGCCCGGGGAGAGCTCAGAAAAATATGCAAAAGGATCGCTTTTATTAACTGAAAACTTTGAATTAGATGCAGTTATGTGGAACTTGTATAATGCTCCCTCCACAACGCCCGGTATAAAGACTTCCCAAATCCCGGAGTCGTCCCACCGCACATTCATTGGCGCGGCTTTTTGGTCCCAGCCATTAAAATCCCCAACAACAGATACTTTTTTTGCTGCGGGCGCCCAGACCGAAAAATATGCCCCGCTAACCCCCTTAATAGTTTTTAGCCGGGAGCCGAATTTTTCATAAAGCTTAAAATGCCTGCCGCTTTTAAACAGGGAAATATCGTAATCACTGAAGTGTCCCGGGTCTAAATTAGAAGAAGTTTTTATTTTTTTCATTTGGTTAATAAAGCATTTACAATTTACCTGAAATAATACTATGATAATGTATATTTGTATAATAAAATTATCAATAACTTAAATCAATTAGAGTTATTGTCCGGCGCCTTTATGAGTATAACAATTAAAAAAGGGGATTAAAAATGAAAGTTGCAATATGCGTGGCAGAAGCAGTACCTTTTGCAAAAACCGGAGGTCTTGCCGATGTTGCAGGAGCTCTGCCGGCTGCACTGAAAATCAAGGGTGTTGATACGTTTGTTATAATGCCCGGCTACAAATCCATATTTGAAAAAGATTACCCCATGCAAACGGTATCTAAAGGTGCAAAGGTACAAATGAATGCCAGCGAAAATATAGAGTTTGACCTGTATAGGACCACCTTAAAAAATGTTGATTTTTATTTTGTAAGAAATGACAGCCTTTTTGGCAGGGAAAATCTTTATGGCACGGCACAGGGCGATTATACTGATAATAACTTAAGGTTTGGGTTTTTTTCCAAAGCAATTTTTAAGGTCATGGAACTTATATCAGTTGTTCCCGACATAATCCATCTGCATGACTATCATTTCGGGCTCGCTGCCCTGCTTTTGCATGATATTAAAAATAATGATAAAACTACCCCTTACAAAGATACAAAGTCGGTCTTTACCATACACAATCTTGCATACCAGGGCGTCTATGGCAGCGAAACACTCGAGTTATGCGGCATAGACAGTAAATATTTTACATCGGAAGGACTGGAATTTTACGGAAATGTCAATTTTATGAAAGCAGGTATTGTCTACTCTGATAAAATCACAACGGTAAGCCCGACATACTCTAAGGAAATCCTAACAAGCCGTTATGGCTACCGCCTTGAGGATACATTAAAAAGCAGGGCAGAAGATCTTTCGGGGATAATAAATGGTATAGATTACACAGTCTGGGACCCGGCCAAAGACAAGGCAATATTTGCCAATTACGGCATTAATGATCTGGCAGGCAAGAAAAAATGCAAGGACAACCTGATTTCGGAAGCCTTCGGTATGGCAGCCTCCGGAGCCGCCGGAGCCGCTGGAGATGCCGGAGACGACGGAAATATTCATAACGGGCAGAATAAATCCGAACCGGCTACCAATCCGGACAAACCTTTGATTGGAATGGTCTCAAGGCTTTCAGAACAAAAAGGGATTGACCTTATAACCGGCGCAATGGAAGATATCATGAAAAATGATGTGTATGTTGTAATACTTGGAACCGGCGAAGAAAAATACCATAATATCCTTATGGAAATGCAGGCAGGATATAAGGATAAGTTCAGCCTGACTATCGGGTATTCAGACAAATTTTCAAGACAGATATATTCAGGGTCCGATATTTTCCTCATGCCGTCAAATTATGAGCCATGTGGATTAGGGCAGCTTATAAGCCTTAAGTATGGTACTATACCGGTAGTAAGAAATACCGGAGGGCTTGCCGATACTATAATTGACATAAAAAATCCCGAAGATATTGATAAAGGCGGGCAGGGTTTTATGTTTACTGAGTATGCGGCGGACGCATTTTATATAGCATTAAAAACAGCAATTGATTTTTATTACGATAAAAGGCTATGGAGCAAAATAGTTAAAAACGGAATGGATTGTGATTTTTCCTGGGATTATTCTGCAGGAAAATATAAGGAACTATACGAAAGTATCGGGCGCGGGAGAAAAATTTGAGCAGCGATGAACAGATAAAAAATTACCAGGATATCTTAAGGCAGTATAGTATCTTAAATCAGATTGCAAAGACTGTCTCTTCGACTCTTGATTTGAATAAGATTTTAAGGATAATACTTACCGGGGTTACTTTTGGTGACGGTTTTGGCTTTAACAGGGCCTTTTTGTTTTTGACGGACAGGCAGGCAAAGCACCTGGTCGGCAGAATGGCGATAGGTCCGGCAACTCTTGAGGAAGCCTGGCAGATTTGGGCCGATATCCAGCAGAAAAGTGTGCCGCTTGAGGAATTATTGATGTCTGAAAAATTTGAGGCCCAGTATGCAAGCTCAAAGTTGTATGAAGAAGTCCGGAAAATCAGGATTGATATAGACCCGGAAAAAATCCTTTTTATGTGTCTTCAGGATGGTATCCCAAGAAATGTCGACCTGACACAAAATGTCTCTGTTTCAGAAGATAACCCGGTAGTATCCGATATCTGTCTTTTCGAGCAAAACCTCCTGGATTACCTTGATTACCCCAAATTCTGTATCATACCTTTGATAAGCCGTACAAGAAAAGTCGGGGTAATGATAGTTGACAATAAATATAACCACCGGCAGATAAAGAGTGAAGATATAAATTTCCTGCTGATGCTGAGCCAGTTTGCAGCATCTTCAATAAGAAATACTATAATCTATAATGATCTTAAGGACAGCTTAAATGCGCTTGCAAAACTAAACCTCAAGCATAAATACCTTAAAGAATACAATGAGAAAATACTTGAAAGCATCCCTGTAAGCATAATTGTCCTTGACCATAATATGACTGTTACAATGTGTAATGAAAACAGTGCAGGTATAATGGGAACGGACAAAGCGCAGATATGTGGAAAAAAGATTTCTGCCGGGATGATTTATATAGACAGTGTCGACCTGGCGGAAGAGGTCTCATCTATCCTGGCTAACAAGAGGGTGCAGGGGTTTTATAAAGTAAATATAAAATTTCAAAGCCATAAAAGCAACAGTGTTTTTGATGTGATTCTTGTACCGTTTAAGTTTTCAGAAGAAACGCCGGAAGGTGTTTTAATAATAATAGAAGATGTCACAAAAACAGTAAAGCTTGAGCAGTCCCTAAATGAAGCAAAAAGGCTCTCAGAGCTCGGCAAGCTTTCTGCCACAATAGCGCATGAGATAAGAAATCCGCTTATTGCAATCGGCGGCTATGCCAACAGGATAAAAAAGAAATATATGGAAAAACAGGAAATAAACCCTGAAAACATTGAAATCATTATAAATGAAGTAGCAAGACTTGAAAAAATTGTAAACGATACACTTGAATTTGCAACTGCAGGGAAAACACAATTTAAGGATTTTAATATTTGCGGCCTGCTTCTTGATTGTATAAACCTTACAGGCATTTCTGCCGAACAGAGCAATATAAGTATAGATATCAAATCAGGCTCAGAACTAATTAAAAACGGTTATATCTTTATTCAGGGTTCTTATGACCGCTTAAAGCAGGCCTTCATAAATGTTTTTAATAATGCAATTGAAGCAAGTGAGACAAGAGAGGTTGTAAGTATCGAGATTTTTCCCGAAACGGAAAATGAAAACAACTTTCTTGTTATTAAGGTCAACAACAAAGCAAAACTGGCAAAAGAAGTGGATGTTAACAATATTTTTATTCCATTTTATACCACAAAGTCAAAGGGTACCGGGCTTGGCCTTACAATAACAAAAAAAATAATAGAGCAGCATAAGGGGACAATCGATGTGTCCAGCGACGCTGAGACCGGAACAACGTTTACAATAAAGTTGCCGGTACTGCAGTCAACTCAAGTGCAGCAGCCGGCATTAACATAAAAATTTTAATTGAATTATTAATAATATTATATACAATAGCGATGAAAAGCTTTTAATATTTTGGGGGTTTAAATGAAAAAGATTCTTGTTGTTGAAGATGATATGCCGATAAGGAATTTATATAAAGAAGAACTTATAGACGAAGGCTACGTGGTGGTTACCGCCCCCGATGGAGTAGCAGGCTATGAAATGTTTAAAGAGCAAAAACCCGATCTTATAACAATAGACATAAAGATGCCGAACATGAACGGACTTGAGCTGCTTGATAAAATAAGAAAAGAAGATAAAGAAATTCCGATTATTATTTATTCTGCTTACGGAGAGTTTACCCAAAATTTTTCTACATGGGCAGCAGATGAATATCTTGTAAAATCATCCGATCTGACAGAATTCAAAAAAAGGGTAAGTGAACTTTTGCAAAAGTGAGCTTTTAAAAACTAGAGCTTTTAAAAACTAGAGCTTTACAGAATTGAGATTTACAAAAGCAAGCTTTACAATAATAAACTTTTACAAAAGTAAGCTTGTACAGAAGTAAGCTTGTACAGAATTGACAGCTTTAACAACTTTATCTAAAAAACATAGCCGATTGTTTTAATGTTTTTGGGGGAAAAAATTGCCGGAATACAGAAAAGATATAATTTTGGATGAGTGGGTGATAATTGCAACCGAGCGTGCAAAAAGGCCCGAAAACTTTAAAGAGCTGATTGTAAAAGTAGAAAACAAGGCATTGAGTGTCTGCCCTTTTGACAGGGGCAATGAATCCATGACACCGCCTGAGATTTTGAGGTTAGACAGCCAGGGTAATGAAGTCGATAAAGACAGCCAGTGGCAGATAAGGGTTGTGCCGAATAAATTTCCTGCCCTAATCCCGAACGCTCTTCCTTTTTCACGGCAATACGGACCATATATGCTAATGGATGGATTCGGGCTCCATGAAGTCGTCGTTCAGAGCCCTGAGCATATTACTAATGTCAGCGAGCTAAGCTATGAGCAAATGAGGCTGCTTGTTTCTGTTTATAAAAAAAGGCTTTGCGCGATTAAAAAAGACAGCAGGATCGAAAGTGTTATTATAATGTTAAACCAGGGAAAAGAAGCCGGAGCATCACTTGAACATTCGCATTCCCAGATTTTCGCGCTTCCCCTTACACCGCCCAGGCTAATGCATGAAATATCCAGGACGAGAAGCTATTTTAACCAAAATCACAGATGCGCAATGTGCGACATAATCAATTTTGAGACAAAAGAAGACAAGAGGATCGTTTACGGAAATAAAGAATTTGTTATACTTCAGCCCTATGCGTCAAGAAATCCATTTGAAACATGGATAATCCCCAGGCGGCATGATTCAAATTTTGAAAATATTTCCGAGCTGCAGGCAGATTTATTTGCGCAATGCCTTAAGATGCTGGTAGATTTCTTTTATATTGATTTAAATAACCCTCCCTTTAATTATTATATACACACCGGGACCCTGGGAAGCACCCCAGACAGCCACTACCACTGGCATTTGGAACTTGAACCAAAGCTAAGCATTAAGGCTGGTTTTGAGATAGCAACAGGTATTGATATCTGTATCACTACACCCGAATATACAGCAGAATATATGAAGGCCGGGAGTTTTTTTAAACACTAAGCCATTTTATTGTTATGAATCAGGACTTCACCAGAATCAGAAAAATTGCAATAATATCTTTTGCGGCCACATTAGTGGTAGAAGCGGCTTGCTTTTTTATTTTATGGGGCAGGTTCCAGGATTTTTTAGGCATTCTTATAAGCGGGCTTCTGACCTTATTTTTCTTTATGGCTACTTTGCTGGTCTATTTAAAAGCGGCAAATGCCCAACCGCAAAACAAGCTAAAATACCTGCTTTTTATTTTTTTTGCAAAAGTGGCAGTGTCAGCAGCAGTGTTTTATTTAACAGAAAAGTTTTTTCATGTAAATATCTGGTATCTGCTGATTTCTTTTTTGATTTTTTTCACGTTATTTTTAAATCTTGAAATTTTCCTGATATATAAAAGGATGCTTTTTTATAAAAACTAAAATATTATTTTATAAAGGTATTATAGTTTTTAAATAGTTCTTGCTGAATAATTCAATATTTTATTGGAATTTTTTAGTTTTTCAAGCACAGATTATTTAGTTTTATTGAATTTTCGGTAATTATTCAGCAAGAACTAAATAATAATAATATATATAAGTAAAAAAAATGGAGAATTAATTGGTAGTATTAGAGCATTTTTACCAGAAAGTAATAATACCCATAAAGATAGGTTCCTTTGATATTTCCATTACCAATCTTACCCTTTCGATGTTTGCCGGTGTTGGGATATTTTTAATTCTTTTGATAATCTTTGCCGCAAATCCTAAAAAGGTACCGGGCAAAAAGCAGGTTGTTGTCGAGCTTCTGATAAATTTTGTGAGAAAGGGTATCTGTTTTAACATGATCGGTCCGAAGGAATTTGACAAGTGGGTGCCGTTTGTTGCAGGTGTTTTTATCTTCGTGCTTGCAAATAATATGATAGGCCTTGTTCCGGGGACATATACACCGACTTCCAATCCGATAGTGCCGCTTACACTTGCACTTATTGTGTTTTTCACGGTGCACATAACAAATCTTGCAAAAAATGGATGGCGGTACTTAAAAACTTATGCGCCGTCTTCTGTCCCGAAATGGATGCTCGTAATTGTTGTGCCTATCGAGCTTATAAGCGCAATAGCAAAACCATTTTCGCTGTTTATACGACTTATGGCCAATATGCTTGCGGGACATACCATACTGTATGTTATTCTCGGACTTATAATTTATTTCAAGACATATTTTATCGCTATAGCGGCAGTACCTTTTGCCCTTGTTATGATGATCCTTGAAATTTTTGTATCGGCGGTACAGGCATATGTTTTTGCAATTTTAACCGCTCTTTACATTGGAGAGGCAGTTAACCCGAAGCACTGATTGAAAGGTGCGGTGTTTGGTGTGAAGAAAAATTTTAGTAATATATCAATTTAAATAAAGTCAGGAGGAATTATTATGGATCCGAAAGTAGCAGCATTACTGGCAGCCGGATTTTGCATGGGAGTTGGATCTATCGGTCCGGGAATCGCAATAGGCAACCTGGTGGGTAAAGCCGTGGAAGGAATAGCAAGGCAGCCCGAAGCCGGGAGCCAGATAAACACAGCGATGTTTATCGGCATTGCCTTTGCAGAAGCTATATCCCTGTATGCATTGGTTGTTGCGTTCCTGTTAATATTTGTAGCATAAAAAGCCGGGGATTTTGTTTGTATTATTTTAATTTAATAAGAGGTGAGAAATAACTTGGAAGAAGTGCTGAACATAATAAATCCAATGACCAGTACTGTCTTCTGGTCAGTGATAGTGTTTGTGATCCTTATAGTCGTCCTTTGGAGATTTGTTTTTAAACCTGTAAACAAGATGATGGTAAAGAGGCAGGAAGAGATCCAGGAAGCTGTAAATATTGCAGACAGGCAGAGACAGGAAGCGCAGGAATTTATAGAGGGCCAGAAGCTGCAGCTGGATGCCGCAAAAAAAGAGGCTCGCCAGATCATAGAAGACAGCAAGGTGGCTGCGCGTAAAATAAAAGAGGAGATTGAAGACAAAGCAAGTGAGAAATCCAGGACTATTTTGGAGTCAGCGCTTGAAGAAATAAAAGCTGAAAGAGACAGGTCCATAATTGCGGTTAAAAACCAGATAGTTGAAATCGCGATGGATGCAACCGAGAGGATAATAGGGAAAAGCCTTTCCGAAGAAGAGCACAAAAAATTAATCGAGGAGAGTCTGAAGGAAGTTCAGAAAATATAAGTTAAAAAAAGGAGATGTCCTTAAAATTGGAAAAAGCCAGCCAGACAAAAGAATTTAAATCAAACTATTATGCCAATGCAGTTTTTAATCTGGCAAGGTCAGAAAATGCGGTTGACAGGGTTGAAAATGAGCTGGGCCAGCTAAAAGATGAAGTCATTTTTAATCTGGACCTGAAAAAATATCTTTCAGACCCCGCAATTCAGAGCGCTGAAAAAATCAAATCCTTGTTAAATATCCTTGGTGATGACTCAACCCGGTCCATTAAGACAATTTCTGCAATGATAATACTGTTTGATGCGCTGGATTATACGGAACAGATATATAAAGATTACATAGAGCTTACCAACCAGTTTAAAAAACAAGTGTCTATTGAGGTGATAAGCGCAATTGAACTGGACGAGAAATTAATCATGGAAATCAAGAAGGATGTTGACAGTAAAACGGGACTTGATGTAAGGGTGCAAAATACAGTAGACAAGAGCATAATAGGGGGTTTGCTTATCAGGATAGGCGAACGCATAATCGACCTAAGCGTTAAAAATAAAATCGAAGACTTAAAATCAAAATTAAAAGCTTTGGAACTCAGGGGTGAAGACTTTGGCATTGAAAATTAAATCCGAAAAAATCGCTGCACTTATAAGCTCGGAAATTGATAAATACAAAAGGGAAATAATAGTAGAAGAAGTGGGTATGGTCCTGGAAGCCGGTGACGGAATAGCCAGGGTCAGCGGGCTTCCAAGGGCAATGGCCGGAGAAATGCTGGAATTTCCTGATAAGGTATTCGGAGTTGCGCTAAACCTTGACAGGAAGGAGATCGGGGCAATAATCTTAGGCAATTTTGAGAAAATACAGGAAGGCGACCCCGTAAAATGTACGGGCAACATTCTGCAGATACCCGCCGGCGAAGAGCTTATCGGCAGAGTCATCGACCCTCTTGGTAATCCGCTTGACAATAAGGGCCCTATAAAAAATAAAGATTTCTGGCCCGTGGAGTTTACTGCACCGGGTGTTGTTGACAGACAGCCGGTAAAAGAGCCCCTGCAGACAGGAATAAAGGCAATTGACTCAATGATTCCTATTGGCCGCGGCCAGAGGGAACTTGTAATTGGTGACAGGAGCATAGGCAAATCTGCAATTCTTACAGATACCATTTTAAACCAGAAAGGCAAGGATGTAATCTGCATATATGTTGCCATAGGCCAAAAGACATCGACAATCGCGCGGCTGATAGAAAAACTCGAGGAGCACGGAGCAATGGATTACACGGTCATTGTCAGCGCAACTGCCCGAACTCCCGCATCATTGCAGTATATTGCTCCATACGCCGGGTGCGCAGTCGGCGAGTATTTCATGTATAATGGCAAACATGCGCTTGTAGTATATGATGACCTTTCAAAACATGCGGTTGCCTACAGGCAGATATCACTTCTGCTAAGACGCCCGCCGGGAAGGGAAGCATATCCCGGAGATATTTTTTACCTGCATTCAAGGCTTCTTGAAAGGGCGGCAAAACTTTCTGATGAAAAGGGCGGAGGTTCCTTAACAGCCATTCCTGTTATCGAAACTAAAGCCGGGGATATTTCGGCATATATACCGACAAATGTCATTTCCATAACAGACGGCCAGATCTATCTTGAGTCAGATTTATTTAATGCAGGCATACGTCCGGCAATCAGCCCGGGTGTTTCAGTATCAAGGGTAGGAGGAAATGCGCAGATACCCGCAATGAAAAAAGTCGCCGGAATGCTAAGGCTCGATCTGGCGCAATACAGGGAGCTTGAGACTTTTGCCAAGTTCGGTACCGAGCTTGACAAGGAGACAAGAAAGCAGCTTTCAAGGGGTGAACGTACGGTAGAAGTACTTAAACAGGGCCAGTATAGGCCCATGGACATTGAGGACCAGATATTCATACTATATGCGTTAACGAGGGGCCATCTTGATGACATTGAGATAAAAAAGCTCCAAAGGTTTGAAAAGGAATACCTTGAATTCATACACAGCACCGGAACAGATATCATAGAAGAGTTAAAAAAGACAAAAGATATAAGCAAGGAACTTGAAGAAAAGTTAATTTCAATAACCGAACGTTTTAAAAAATCATTTAGTTAAGGCAAACTTTCAGGCAGGGCCGGCTTTTAAATTAGCCAAATTTCCAAATATGGAATAATTTTATGAAGGTTAAACCTTTAGCTCTGGTAATCTTTTATATAAGGCAGGCTTTTAGCCAGGACAGGTTTTTGTACAAGGCGGACTTTTAGGCAAATCAGAACTTTAGTTAAGATAAAATTAATAATTTAAGCATTATATGGAAAAATCCCAGGAAATAAGAAGCAGGATAAAAAGCATAAGCGGTACAAGGAAAATTACAAAGGCGATGGAAATGATTGCTTCGTCTAAAATCAGGAAGGCCCAGAGCAGGATCCTTGAAGCAAGAGCATTTGTATCCGGTATTGAAGGAGTGATAATAGATATTGCCCAGCATTCGGGGACAATAACTGATCCTCTTTTGGCTGTGCATAAAAACGACGACACTGTTCTTGTTACTTCAATAACAGCGGACCGGGGACTTTGCGGAGGCTACAACTCAAATATTATAAGGCTGACCGAAAAGACGATAAAACAGAATCTTGCAAAAGGCAAGAATGTAAAACTTGATATTGCAGGCACGCGCGGCAGGAATTACTTCAGGTATATGGGATACAATATTGACAATTTTTATGAAAACCTCTCGGATCACCCGAGGTTTTTGGATGCAAGGGAAATTTCAAAAGAGATTATAAGAAGGTATGTTTCCGGTGAGGTAGACAGGGTAATTATATGCTATACAAAGTTTAAAAACCCGGCAGAGCAGGTACCTTCCAGTCTGCAGCTTTTACCCATAGAATTTATCCGGGGAAGCTTCCAGTTGCTTGAGGATGAGCCGGCGCTCGCGGAAAAAATAGATTCTCCGAGCCAGGGCACAGAGGTTTCAAAAACGGGGGTTTCAAAATCGGATTCAGAATTTTTATACGATCCTTCACAGGAAGATGTTCTTAGCGCTATTCTTCCGGAATATATTTATACTATTGTCTATGGTGCCCTTCTTGAAGCAACTGCCAGTGAAACCGGTGCAAGGATGACGGCAATGAAGAGTGCAAGCGATAATGCAGAAGATATGATAAAAGAACTGGTGCTCATGTATCACAGGGCAAGGCAGCAGCAGATCACAATGGAGATAGCAGAGATAGTATCAGGCGCAAACGCTTTAAGCGAAGTATGATGTGAGGGAAACACTATTTAAAAAATCGGCCCTGTTTTTGGTACTTTTAAAACAATTAACTAAGGGACATATAAATAAATAAAAGCTGAGTATGTCTAAGTTATCTTGGGAACAGTTAAAAAATAAAAGTTTGGATAAATGGTTCTAAAATAAGGATAAGTTAAATATAAGTCAAATTTTTAAGTTAAAAGGCGGGATATAAATGGTTGAAAATATTGGCAGCGAGGTTAAAATACCGTTAAACAAAGGCAGGATAATCAGTATAAGGGGCCCGGTTTTGGATATAGAATTTCCTCCCGGCAAACTACCCGATATTTACAATGCCCTTGAGATAATCAGGCCTGAAGATAAATCCGTTTATTATAAGAAAAAAGTAGTTGCAGAAGTACAGCAGTCAATAGGCAATAACCAGGTCAGGGCAGTTGCGATGTCCTCAACCGATGGCCTTCAAAGGGGTATGGAAGTATCGGATACGGGCAAATCGATAGAAGTGCCTGTCGGCAGGGATACGCTTGGAAGGCTGTTTAATGTACTTGGCGAGCCGATTGATTTGCTTGAAAAAGAAGTTAAGAGTGTAATGCGAATGCCTATCCACAGAGAGGCTCCCGATATTGAGGATATCGAGCCGACCACTGAGTTGTTCGAAACAGGAGTCAAGGTCATTGATCTTTTATGTCCATTTGTAAGAGGCGGAAAAATCGGGATGTTCGGTGGCGCGGGGGTAGGAAAAACCGTAATAATAATGGAGCTTATACATAATATAGCAACTGAGCATGGAGGATTTTCCGTATTTGCCGGTGTTGGTGAGAGGACCAGGGAAGGCAATGATTTGTGGCGGGAAATGAAAGAGTCAGGTGTTATCGACAAGACAGCAATGGTGTTTGGGCAGATGAACGAACCGCCGGGCGCCAGGTTCAGGGTGGGTTTGACTGGCCTTACAATGGCTGAATATTTCAGGGATTTTGAAGGAAAGGACCTGCTCTTATTTATTGATAACATTTTCAGGTTTGTCCAGGCAGGGCAGGAAGTGTCCACACTGCTTGGAAGAATGCCTTCCGCAGTCGGGTATCAGCCTACATTGTCAACTGAAATGGGCGAGCTTCAGGAAAGAATAACTTCCACAAAAAAAGGCTCCATAACATCCGTGCAGGCTATTTATGTCCCTGCAGATGACCTGACGGACCCTGCTCCGGCAACGACTTTTACTCATCTTGATTCAACCGTAGTGCTGTCAAGGCAGATTTCGGAACGCGGCATTTATCCGGCTGTAGATCCCCTCGATTCGTCTTCGCGTATACTTGACCCCCAGTATGTCGGAGATGAGCATTACCAGGTTGCAAGAAGAGTGCAGGAAATACTGCAAAGAAACAAGGAGCTTCAGGATATCATAGCCATACTTGGAATCGACGAGCTCTCAGAGGAAGACAAGACAATAGTACAGCGCGCAAGAAAAATTGAGAAATTTTTATCTCAGCCATTTTTTGTTGCAGCGCAATATACCGGCAGGGAAGGCAAATATGTAAGAGTAGAGGATACTATAAAGGGCTTTAAAGCAATTGCCGAAGGAAAGTATGACAGCATTCCGGAGCAGGCATTCTACATGGCAGGCAAGATAGAAGAAGTTGAGGAGAGAGCCTTAAAGATGCAGAATGTTGTCAAAACTTAAGTTTTAGAAAATTTTTTAATAATAATAGAGAGTTTTTAGCTGCTGTAGTTTTATGGAATCCAAAGAAAATAAAAATAAAATAAAAATAACGGTTGTAACCCCTGAAGGAAAGGTTTTTGAAGGGGAAGTTGATTTTATAAGTATTCCTGCAAAAAGCGGCAGCATGGGTGTCCTGCCCAGGCATGTTCCTATTGTGGCCCAGCTCAAAATCGGGATTTTAAAACTTGTCAATGAAGGAAAGCCAATATATATAGGGGTTTGCAGGGGGTATTTTGAGTTGCTTGACAGCAGGGCCTATGTTTTGACGGAACGTGCAATTTTAACAGATCCGGATAATAAAGATGCGGTAGTTGAAGAGTTAAAGAAAAAGCATGATATTACCCATGAAATTACGGAGGAGACAAAAAAAGTAGTAAAAGCGATTGCCGGCCTCAAGTCTTTGAGGAATTAATAACCGCAGTAATCAAATTTAGGCTATTGCCTAAAGATACTTCGTATGATTATAGTGCGGTGGGCTCTTGCCCGAAAGTCTTACCTATTAACTCAGCAGATTTATAAACTATAGATTTATAAAACTATAAAAACTCCAGGTTAGGAATCCTGCCGTGCGAATTTGATGCGAAGTTTATTTTTTTTCCTCTTTTGTTATAATTACTACAACTTTTAAAAACTATCATAAGGATTTTGTGTGCATAAACTATGTCAGGATATGTAATTAACGGCGGTAAAACGCTAGCAGGCAGGGTAAAGATCAGCGGCGCCAAAAACTCTGCTCTTAAGATCATTGCTGCAGCCATTTTGGCTGACAGCAAGGTTACTCTTCGCAATGTACCGGACATCGAAGATGTAAATACCATGGTCGAGGTGCTAAAAACTTTAAATGCACAGCTTGATTTTGACAAGAGCAGGAATATTCTTGAAATAGACCCGTCAGGGATAAATACTTATGAGGCACCCTATGAACTGGTCAGGAAGATGAGGGCGTCAATACTTGTTGCCGGGCCCCTGCTCACTAAATTTGGCAGAGTAAAGGTTGCAATTCCCGGAGGATGCAATATCGGCGCAAGACAGATAGACATCCACCTCAAAGGTTTTGAAGAACTGGGCGCTAAAAACTACATCGAACATGGCTATATAAATTGCAGCGCAGATTTAAAAAGCATAAAAACCACCGGTAAAGCCAATCTGAAAGGGGCGGTTATTAACCTTGATTTTCCTTCAAGAGGCGCAACCGAAAACCTCATGATGGCAGCAGTAATGGCCGATGGCCGCACAGTAATAAATAATGCTGCCTGCGAAAGAGAGATCGTCGACCTTGCAAATTTTTTGATATCGATGGGTGCCCAAATTGCAGGCGGTGGTACGGACAGCATTAAGATAAATGGTGTGTCCAAATTAGGCTCAACAGATTACTCGATTATGCCGGACAGCATAGAGGCGGGCACATTTATTACAGCCGCGGCCATATGCGGTAAAAAAGTTGAGATACAGGGTGCAGTCTGGAAAAACATAGAGATTTTTTGCCAGAAGGTAAAAGAGACAGGTATTGATATCTCAAGCGTCGATGATGCGACCGTGGTTGTGAGCCGCCCAAAAAGAATTTTAAAACCTTTAAATATAAGTACCCTTCCTTATCCGGGTTTTCCCACAGATTTGCAGCCCATAATTGCAGTTTTGCTCTCAATTATACCCGGGGTATCCATAATCACAGAAAATGTTTTTGAGAACAGGTTTATGTATGTAGAAGAACTAAACAGGATGGGGGCAAATATTAAAGTCGATGGGCATCATGCTGTGATTAACGGAGTCAAAAAGCTTTCAGGCGCACCTGTAAAAGCATTTGATTTGCGTGCAGGGGCAGCGATGGTTCTTGCAGGCCTTGTTGCTGAAGGCACAACTGAAATCTATGATATACGGCACATACAAAGAGGCTATGAAAATTTTGAGTCAAAATTAAAAGGGCTGGGAGCAGACATAATACAAGTATAAATATTCCAAGACCCGGACATTCAAAATTCCTGTATTGTAATTTAATGGGTAATGAATATATAATACCAGGTTATTCAATTTCTAAAATATTTAAAAATTTTCACTTTTTATTTAAAATGTCAGAAAAAATCGAACAAAACTCAGAGGTTTTACCTGAAATCGGCTTCAGCGCTGCTGTGAAAAAGGTAAAAAAAGAAAAAAAACCTGTTATACAGAAAACCGGCGAACCCAAACCGCCAAAAAAAAACAAGTGGAAAAGGCTGCGGACATACCAGAAATTTCTTATAATATTTTTTTCAGCGATATTATTTGCAGCGGCTTGCGGCGCGGGCGGTTTTTATTATTACTTAAACTCCCTCAACAAGACCTTAAGCTCAGGTACAACAACCCAGGTACAGAACATCCTTGCGCCTGTTGAAAAGACCCTTGATTCTCCGGTTACCATATTGCTGCTCGGCAGGGATACCAGGGATGCAGAGACTGAACAGGGAAGGGCGGATACCATAATGCTTCTTCACATCAACCCGGCCGAAAAAAGTGCCGCACTGCTCTCCATTCCAAGGGATACGCTTGTTGATATTCCCGGATATGGCCAGGATAAGATAAATGCCGCATATGCTTTTGGCGGGGAAGAACTGATGATAAAGACTGTCTCAATTTTTCTGGATGCAGTCATAAATCATTATGTGACAATAGACTTTGAAGGTTTTGTAAAGCTTGTAGACGGGCTTGGCGGTGTCGATGTAATAATTGACCGGCCAATAATCGATCCCAAGACCAATGCTTACATTGCTGCAGGCAATCATCACTTTACCGGTGAGCAGTCGCTCGCATATACCAGAAGCAGGTCAACAGAGTTTGGCGATATAGGAAGGATTCAGCGCCAGCAGCTGATTTTTAAAGAACTGATAAAGCAGAAGCTGGACATAAAATATATTTCCAATATAAACGAGTATCTTAACATTATTGTTGACAACGTTAGGACGGACCTGGATGTAATGACAATTATTTCATATGCCAAATCTGCGCTTTCGTTCGGGACCGAGAATATAAGCTCTGCTATAATACCCTCACGTCCCGATTGGATTGATAATGGGACCAAAAGCGTCCAGGTCCCTGATATAGAGGAGTCCAGGGCGATGTGGCAGCGGATAATATTTAACCAGCCCACCAGCATATACGGCATTGAGTATACGGGCGGCACAGAAAATATTCCTGAATCTATGGGCAAGGATAAGTTATATATAACAAAAATCAAAGTTAAAAATACCGGCGCAACGACATGGGAAAGAGGCGGTCAGGCGCCATTTTACTTAAGCTACCACTGGCTCGATTTTGACACCAAAAAAGCTGTTGTATTTGACGGTGAGAGATCCCTGCTTGTACAGGACAAAGTTTTTCCGGGTGAAGAAGTTGATATGGATTTAAAAATCAAGGCTCCCGACAAGCCCGGCAATTATATTTTGCAGGTGGATATGGTGCACGAGGGGCTGACATGGTTTTCATACCAGGGAGTTCCGCCGCTTGAAAAGTATGTGGCCGTAAATATTGATTACGCGGCAGTTTACGATGACATGGGGACCACTCCCAACAAGGTTTCCCCCGGACAGCAATTTACCACACAGGTAAAAGTAACAAATAACGGATTTATGGAATGGATAAACAAGGCACTAGACAGGATTGATTTGGGGGTCCACTGGTATAACAGGGACACAAGGGAAGTAATCATCTATGATGCGGACAGCGGTGAACTGCCAAATAATGTGGACCATGGAGAGTCGGCAACCGTAAATATAATAATTACGGCGCCCGACAAACCCGGAAGATACGCGCTTGCATATGATCTTGTGCATGAAACCGTCACATGGTTTTCTCAGCAGGGAGTTATTCCAATGGAAATAAATATTGATGTGGGTTTTACCCTTGATACATCTATAGTAAAAAAGACAAATGTTTTTGTTTATAATGGAAGCGGCATCAAAGGCGCGGCAACAGAATTTTCCGGCTATCTTTCACAATACGGCTTCAAGATAAAGGGAAAGGCAAATGCAAAAAGTTATGATTTTGAAAAGACCCTTATAATCTATAAACCAGAGAAAGCATCAAATGCAGAACAGCTGGCAATGATACTTAACAGCTACCAGATGGAACAGTATGGCCCGTCATGGTCAGGCTACGACTCCGGGGCCGATGTTATTGTAATACTCGGCAGGGATTTCCAGGAAAACATGAAGTGGCAATAGTGGAAAACATGAAGTGGAAAACATGAAGTGGGAAACATGAAGTGGGAAACATGAAGTGGAAAACATGAAGCGGCAATAGTGGCAGGGTAAGAATACTGCCGGGATAGGATGACTGTATTGTTTATTTTATATAATTATTTGCCCGTTTTCTATAAAATTCAACCGGTTAAGAAAACTGTGTTATAATTATCCTATGAGAAAAAGTTCAGCATTAAAAATAACCAGGCTATTTATATTTGATATACTGATTGTCTTTTCATCATTTATAATATCCTTCTTTTTA
Organism: Candidatus Humimicrobiales bacterium; assembly: GCA_038320085.1. Taxonomy (GTDB): domain Bacteria; phylum Actinomycetota; class Humimicrobiia; order Humimicrobiales; family Humimicrobiaceae; genus Fen731. The sequence continues at coordinate 3,414 of JBBQDW010000001.1, read as the reverse complement.
AGAGGTGTAATAAATGTTACCGCAGACAGCGCTGTATTTTCCAGATATGCGGACTTTATCGTATTTTATGTGATTATAATCTTTATAATCAAGCTTCCGCTTTTTGCAATTTTCGGAATGTACAGAAGGGTATGGAAATACGCTTCCATTAAGGATATGGTCGCGATTGTTGAAGCGTCAGCCCTTGGCACTATCGTAATGGGTGTGGTGTTTTATGCCTTAAGCCAGCCTGTCCCGTGGTTTGGAAGCACTTTCAGTCTGCCATATTTTCCAAGAAGTATATTGATAATAGATTTTTTATTCTCTCTTCTTCTTATAATAATTTCCCGGTTTTCCGAAAGACTATTTAATGAATTAAAATTCGGCCGTCCCGGAATCAGGAAAAGGGTGCTTGTCTGCGGCGCCGGCGATGCAGGTGAGATGATAGTCAGGGAGATGATAAGGCAGAGAAACAGTGAATATGTACCTGTAGGTTTTTTAGATGACGACGTCTCAAAACTAAAGCATCAGATACACGGGGTAAAGGTGCTCGGCAGTATTTCAAATCTTGAAGAGGTGGCCCAGCAATTCTCAATTGATGAAATAATCATCGCAATTCCTTCGGCCCCCGGCAAACTGCGAAAGGAAATTGCGTTTCGGGCCAAAGAAATCGGGGTTGCCTGCAAGACTCTGCCAAGCTTATATGAAGTAATAGACGGTAAAGTATATCTTTACCAGGTCAGGGATATTGATATCGAAGATATACTTGGCCGCACCCCGATACATATAAAGACGCCGGCAGTATTATCAGAAATAAAAGACAAAGTCATACTGATAACAGGGGCCGGCGGCTCAATAGGCTCAGAAATATGCAGGCAGGTCATAAGATTTAATCCCGGTAAAATGGTGCTCGTGGACAACACAGAAAACAATCTTTTTTTGATTGAACAGGAACTTGCAAATGAATTCGGATTTGCATCTATTGTCCCCTGTGTTGCTGATATAAGGGACAAGCAGGCAATGAAAGGCATCTTTGCAAAATACAAGCCGGTTATAGTATTTCATGCTGCTGCCTACAAGCATGTTGCACTTATGCAGCTAAATCCTGAGGCTGCCATCCAAAATAACTTTATGGGGACAAAGACAATAGCGCAGCTTTCCATAGATTATAATGTCTCCCGTTTCGTAATGCTTTCAACAGATAAGGCAGTCAATCCAAAAAGCATAATGGGCATATCAAAGCTTCTGGCGGAGAAATACCTGCAGGGGCTTTCGCAAGTTGATGGCACCAAATTCATAATCGTCAGGTTTGGCAACGTACTTGGCAGTAAAGGAAGCGTAGTGCCGCTTTTTAAGGAGCAGATAAGAGCCGGGGGCCCGATAAAGATAACACATCCTGACATGAAACGCTATTTTATGACGATTCCTGAGGCGGCACAGCTTGTGATTCAGTCCTGCGTCATGGGCGGCGGCGGCGAAATCTACGTATTGGACATGGGTGAACAGTTAAGCATACTTGATTTGGCAAATAATATGATAGAGCTTTACGGAATGATACCCGGAAAAGACATTGAAATAATTTATACAGGACCCAAACATGGTGAAAAGTTAAACGAAGAGCTTGTTGCAGAAAATGAAGTGTTGGTAAAAACCGGGTTTGAATATATTTTTGAAGCTAAAAATAATGGAATGGCACGGGATATTTCAAAAGAGGAGTTGATTAACATCCTTTTTTCCATCGAAAGAGAGATACAGACTTATGATTACGGCAACCTCTTTAAGGATATGCGAAGGGTGATCCCGGATTTTGATGAAACTGAAACCTGGTACAGATGGGATTAAATTATAAAATGATTTTGATTCAAACAGGTTTTGTTTTATAATTTCCCTATGCTGTACAAGTTTTTAAAGAGAAGTTTTGACATTATATTTTCACTACTGCTTTTTATATTGTTTATCCCCCTCTGGATTGTAATCCCTGTTTTAATAAAAATCGACTCTCCCGGGCGCATCATATACACCCAGAAAAGGGTGGGCCTAAACAGCGGTTATTTTACAATATATAAGTTCAGGTCAATGAGAGAGGGAACTCCCGATATTCCGACTGATGAGGTAAAAAACCAGGAGCAGCTAAATACCAGGTTCGGCACATTTTTAAGGCGGGTAAGCATAGATGAAATACCCCAGCTTGTTAATATCCTAAAAGGCGAGATGAGCTTTGTCGGTCCGCGTCCCGCGCTTTATAACCAGGAACTGCTTATAAATCTTCGAAAGGAGCAAGGAGTAGACAGGGCCAAACCCGGGGTCACAGGGCTTGCCCAGATAAGCGGAAGAGATGCAATATCAATTCCCCAAAAAGTTCAATATGACAGCGAATATGTAAAAAAAGCATCATTTTTGTACGACATGAAGATACTATTTATAACTGGTTTTGCGGCGCTCAGCGGTAAAGGAGCCAATTAAGGATGGAAGTAGAAGACGAAGTTGATATAGTCGACTTGGACGATGTCAGAGAACATCTCTATAAAAGAATTTTATCTAAAGGAAAGATTCTATATGAAAGAGGAATTTAAGGAATTACTATTGAAACATTTGATAAACTAATAAGGTTTTGACTGGGTTTTAAATCAGTATTTCAAAATGATTAAAACCGGCTGGGATTACCACTTCAAAATGTTTTCTGTCAAGAGTTATTATCTTGTTTGTCCCAAGTCTTTCTGAAATTGCAATTATGGCCCCATCAGCAAAACCCAGGTTTAAATTATCATACTTGAGCAATAGTTCAGCTATTCTTGAAAAGTCTTCAAATTTGACCGGCTCAAATAGAAAATTAGTTTTGATTATTTCTTTGATAAAGCTGATTTCAAACCTGGCGCCAAACCTGCTGTTTAAAATATAACAGGCTTCCGTAACAACAGGAGAGGGGATTATATAAACATTATCATCATCTGATATTAAGTCACGCAATTGTACATTCAATGTGTGCCGTTTATCGCAAAAGGCAATTATTGCGCTTGTATCAACCAAGACTATCATTAATCCTCCCCGAAACCGTTATCTTTTAAATATTCTTCATCCTTGCCGGCAAAATCAGGGTCACCACTGTCAACCATTCCAAATATTTCAATATTTTTTTCAGGAACTATTTTTGCAACATATTCAACTGCTGCCTCCTGAATTAAAAAATTCAAGGGTTTTTTTGTAGCTTTGGAAACAGCCTTTAGTTTTAGCATAACATCCCTGTCTAAAAGAACCGAGGTCCTGTCTTTTTCCATTAAAATAACCCCTTTTTAGTTTTTCACATTTACTGTTTTTAAAAAATAAAAATTAACAAAACAGACAAAATAATATTTCCAATATATACAATTATAGTATTAGTATGCATATTAATATTATTAATATTATTAATAATACTCTGTCTATTTTATTTGTCAA